>DBWD01000134.1:0-1697 GCA_002308555.1 bacterium UBP3_UBA1247 | reverse complement strand
AAAGGTTGTCGCCGAACATGGCGCCGGAAACGATGGCCCCCGCCAGCAACGCCGGCGGAAGTCCCAAGGGAACCGCGAAAGCCATGGCGATGGGCGCCACCGCCGCGATGGTCCCGCAGCTGGTGCCCACCGCCAGGGAGATCAGGGAGGAGACCAGGAAAAGCCCGGCCACCATGAAAGCGTCGGGGATCATCCACCTGGCTATGACCACGGCGGAATCCACCGCGCCGCTCCCCTTGGCCACCGCCGCGAANNGAAGATGAGGCACATCAGCATGATGTCCTGGTCCCCCATGCCTCTCGCCAGGGTCTCTATCTTCTCGGAGAATTTTTTACCTTTCCCCAAAAACAAAGCGGAAGCGATGGCCACCAAAAAAGCCACCGTCATGGGGACGCGGTAAAAGTCCCGCGCCACTATTCCCAGGGTAACGTAAAAAAGCGCGAAGACCGCGAAAGGGATCAGAGCGAAAGCGTTCATTCAGTCAGGCGTTTCCTGAATCCAAAGGACAGCGCAAAAAGCAAGGCCAAACAGCAGGGCTCCGGCACCACCGTCCAATTAAAGCGGTTCGTCAGCGCCGTATCACCCGCCTGCGTAACGAGCAGGAACTCCGTCTCCCCCGCGGCCTCCGGCTGATCCGGCACCTCGATGGCCAGACTAGTTTCCGTCACCGCGCCAGCGCCAGCCAGAGAAGCGGTGCCCCTCGACCAGTAAGCGACTTCACCCAAAGCGTCGAGGGCCAGGTCGGCGCTCACGCTTTCGCCGTAATTGACGTATTTGAGGTCGATCGTTTCCGTTTCGCCCAGGCGCAGCTCGCCGTCCCGCGGCGCCGCCGAAAGCAGCGCCAAAGTCGTGTCGTTCTCCACCAGTTCGAAGATATGCCAGTCCAGACGCTCGAAGGCCTGGGCGTAAGGCTTGATCTTGTATTCGTCGGCCGAGACTCTCTTCATGTCGATGGCGTCGAAGGTCAGCAGAAGCCCCAGCTTCGCTCCCTCCACGCAGGGGAAGCAATTGGTCACGTCCTCGTCCGGCCAGCAGGTGTAGCCCCTGATCTTCCCAAGGTCGCAGGGGATCTTAATTTCCGCGGTGAAGCCGCCGATATCATTGATGATCTTCTTCGTCTTCGAGTTGGTCGGAACAGAGCCCGCCTTGTACTGGCCCATGGCCCTGTGCTCGTCATCGGTGCTCATTATGCGGTTGCCGTACTGGTTGTGCAGCTTGAACCTGAAGGTGTCGCCGCCGAACCAGGGGCCGGTCTCGCCGGAGCCGTCCAGTTCCACCATGATGCCGCACATCCTGTCCGTCTCGAAAGCCAGATACAGTCCGTCTTCCCGCCAGCCGGCGTAAGCGGTCACATTAAAGTTCGTGACGTCCTTGTTGCACAAGGTGCCCTTCCCCCAGTAATTCCACTCCCCTTCCTCGATGATGCCGTCGAAAGTCGGCTCTTTGAGAAGGCGCGGGATCTTCCTGTTATATCCGACGATCGGATAGGGATCCTCTCCGTCTATGATACCGTCCCCATCCGTATCGGTATTGTTGGCGTCGCTTGGGAAATACAATCCCGCGATATATTCCTCAAGATCGCCGAGCCCGTCGCCGTCCGTATCGCTCTCCGAGGGATTGGAATTCATCCTGGCTTCATCGCCCGGCAGGAGGAAGTCCTCGTCTCCCAGCCCGTCGCAGTCGCTGTCGCGGTAATA
>DBWD01000023.1 GCA_002308555.1 bacterium UBP3_UBA1247 | reverse complement strand
TACTGGTTTTTCGTTTACCCCGACAAAAGCTTCAGCTTCACGCTGCCCTTCATTGAACGCACCTTCGCAGTGTCCCAGCCTGTGCTTATCCTGATGTTCGGCCAGTTCATGTTCGGCGCTTTGGCCAACGCCCTCTACATGGGGCAGATGGCGCTTCTGGGCATCCACGCGCCCACCCACGACCGCGCCATAGCCATGGCGAGCCATAACTTCGTGGTCGGCGTAATGGCGGCGCTCGGGCCTATCCTGGCCGGCGTCTTCATCGACCACTTCAAGACTTTCCACACGATCATTCTGGGCGCCGACTGGCGCTACATGCAGCTGATCGCCGCCGGGCTCGCCGTTTTCGCCTGGGCCATCGTTCTCCCCTTCTTCCTCAAGCTTTCCAAAATGGAGAACGAGCTGCCCTTCAAGGAAGCCGTGGGGCGCTTGGCTTTCTACAATCCCATCAGGATGGCGCGCTCCATGTACAACATCGTGACGATCCAGCATTCCACCGACGCGGAAGCCAGGGCGGAAGCCGTGGAAGAGCTGGGCGAGGAGAACGCCGCCATCGCCGTCAAGGACCTGGTAAAGAACATGGGCGATCCCTCCTACGAAGTGCGCGAGGCCGCGGCCAAGGCCCTGGGTACCATCGGCAGTCCGGACGCCATCCAAGCCATCCTGGAGCTTCTGAAGGACGAGGACACCGACCTGCCCATCACGCTGATCAGAGCCCTCAGGATGAACAACAGCAAGGAAGGCATCCCCATCATCACGGAGAAGTTGGATTCCCAGAACCCCTTCGTGCAGCGGGAAGCCGCCCGAACACTGGGTGTTTTGGGAGGCGTCTCCGCCATTCCCCGGCTTTGGGAACTTCTTAAAACCACCAACAACGCCACCGTCGCCACCGCCGTCTCTGGCGCCCTGGCGAAACTGGGCTGCAACGACGCCCTCAAAGATATCTGGCCCCATTACAGGCAGACGGAAAACCTGACCCTTAAAAAAGAGATGGCCCTGGCCATGAGCACCATCCTGGTGCCGGGCGGCGGCTTTTATGAAATAATGACCAAGGAGGACAAGGCCTTCGCCAGCCAGCCGGAAAAACTCATAGCCACCTTCTCCTGGAGCGTGGTGTGCATGGCGGAGAGACTCTCCTCCTCCCAGACTCCCGGAAGGACGCACCATCAGAACGTCCTTCTGGCCGGCACGCAGAAAGAGAAAGCGAAGAAAATACTGACGGCCTACGAGAGCAATCCGCCCCTGGCCGCCCTGCTGGCCTGGAACATCGGAAAAGACATCAGCTACCTGCGCTTCGGCTTCCCCGCCCCCAGGAACTCCGCCCTGGAGGAGGAATACATCGACAACCTCTACGACTGCGACGAGCGCTTCGGTCTGGGCATGTGGCTCATAAGGGAGCTGAACAACGCCGCCAAAAACCTGGATCCCATCTCCTCCCTGGACATCCTCATCGTCATCCACTTCCTCTCCAACTGGTGCCGGGAGGAAGCCACCAGGCCGTAAGACCCTGGTTTTGTCAGGCCTCCGCCCGCCCGGATCTTTCCTTGGGGATAGTGAGCGCGAAGGCGGAATTCAAAAGCGCCATCAGGGCGGAGAAAGAGAAGAGCACGCCCGCTCCCCATTTGTCGAAGGCCATGCCGCCCAGTAAAGCCAGCACGATGGTTATCACGTGGTTGACGGAAATGCCGGAGGAAAGCGTGGCGGTCAGCTCCTCCTGGCTCTCGGAAAGCGTCCTGGCATAAAGGTTGGTGGCGATGGAAGCATGGCTGATCATGGTGTCAAGGACGTAGTTCACGCAAACCACGGGAAGCGCGATCGCCATGGGGAAAATGTCCCGGGCGTAGCCGTAAAGAAGGCAGACGAAAAAGAGAATGACCGTGTCGTAGATCATGATGTTGCGGTAGCCGAAACGGTCCGTCAGTTTGCCGATGAGCCTGGCGCCGAAGATCGCCGACAAAAGGGCGCTCAGGGAAAACAGCAAGGCCACCTGGCTCGTGTTCAAGCCGTAGAGCTTGATGAGCACGAAAGGTCCGAAGGTTATGAAGACCTGCTTCCTGGCGCCGTAGAAAAGCTCGAGAACGTAGAAGCGCCAGTATTTCCTTCTGAAATAAAAGGAAGGACGCCTGGTCTTCTGGCTGGGGGGATCCTTGACCAGCTGCGCTATAAGGAAGCTTATTCCCAAAAGCAGCGCCGCCAAAAGGAAGACGATGTCGTAAGGGAAACGCCCGCCGGAAACGTCGAAGCAGCGGGCGCAGACGAAAAAGACCGCCGCGGCCGCCAGGGCGCCCGCCACAGTGCCGAAGTTGGTGGCGCCGGTAACTATCCCCAGGGATTCCCCGCTCTGGCCTTCCCGGGCCAACGACAGCGCCAGAGACTGCCTCACGGGCATGACCAGATGCTCGCCCAGCGCCCAAATGGTGATGACGGCTATGGTGGGCGGAAGCCCCATGGGCAGGGTCAGGAGCAAAACCGCCAGCAAAGATATCAGGGCGCCCATCTTCAGGATCTGCCAGTCGGAGAAACGCGCCAGCAGGGCGAAGAGCGCCACCAGGGAAACGCCGGGTATTTCGCTGAAAAAGACCACCAGCCCGCGCTGGGTGCCGGTTACGTCGTGGATCTCCACCAGGAAATTGTTGTAGACCGCCGAAAAGCAGCCCACGCCTATTCCCCAGACCAGGACGCTGGTGAAAAAGGCCGCCGCTCCGGAATTTGGGCGGCAGACTTTGTCAAAGGCTTTCCGGTCGAAAAATATCATGCCAGCACGTCCGTCAC
>DBWD01000098.1:10172-13425 GCA_002308555.1 bacterium UBP3_UBA1247 | reverse complement strand
GTCGAATACATGAAAGGACAAAGGGGCGAAAGGTTCTGGGGCGTGCAGGGCAGGATGTTCCCCATAAAGCAGAACATCTTCCAATTCTTTGACAGGAACGACGAGCCCCTGAAGGACGCCGCCGTTTACATCTATCAGATCACCAACACGAAGACCTCTTCCTTCGCCGACAAATATTACTCCGACTGGCCGAAGTTCGCCGGCGTGACCAACGAGGAGGGCTCCTTCACCGTCGGCGGCGACACCCTGGATTCCTGGGACTGCCCGATGACCGACCGCACGGAAAGGCGCACTTCCGTCTGGAATCCCTTCGGCATGATCAGCGAGGAATCCAACGCCACCGTGGACACCGCCTTCACCCCCAACGTCTGGACCACCGAAGGTCTGCTGCTCATCAAGATCGTCGCCTCCAGCGGCGTGGAGTTCTGCAACGTCTCCATGGCCATCTTCAACGAGGAATTTTTCCGCGGCAACAAGATCCGCGGCACTTACAAGATCAGGACCAACCTTCTCAACAGCGAAAGGCAGAGCGTGAAGAAAAAGGAGATCCCGGAAGCCTGCCGCGAAAAGAACCTGATGCCTGTGGCGAAATTGAAAGGCGGCCAGACGGAATTCACAGTGGAGGCCGGCAAGGAGATCACCCTGGACGCCTCCGAGAGCTCCGACCCCGAGGGCCAGCCTCTGGAATACCGCTGGCACGACGGCGGCAACTGGTACTCCACGGATCTCCGCTGCGGCCCGACGCAGACTTACAAGGCGCCCGACAAACCCGGCGAGGAAAAGAAGATCGACCTTTTCGTCATCGACGGCATTAGGGCCAGCGAAGCGGTGAAGATCACCATCAAGGCCAAGTGAGAAAACGCGCCGGACAGGCCGAAGGAAAGAGCCCCGGGGGAAGAGCTTCCCCGGGGCTCTTTTTTTCTCCGCTTTTTTTCTCCGGCCGTCTTGCGGCCAAAGCTGGGATAAGGTATAATCATTATATTTGAGAGGAATCTATATGATACAGTTTACCAACACAGAAAACCGCAGGAAAGAGGACTTCAGGGAGATCTCTCCCGGACAGGTCACCATGTACACCTGCGGACCCACGGTCTACAATTTCGCCCATATCGGAAACTTCAGGGCCATCCTGACCTACGACCTCTGCAAACGCTGGCTCAGGTCCAGGGGATACGCCGTCCGGCACGTGATGAACATCACGGACGTGGACGACAAGACCATCAGGGATTCCCAGAAGGAAGGCACGCCGCTTAGGGACTTCACGGAACGCTACGCCAAATGCTTTTTCGAGGACTGCCGCGCCCTGAGGGTGGCGCCTCCCGACGTCACGCCCCGGGCCACGGACCATATCCCGGAAATGCTCGACCTTATCCAGATCCTGATGGACAAGGGCATCGCCTACCAGGGCGAGGACGGCAGCGTTTATTTCTCCATAGAAAAATACGAGCCCTACGGAAAACTCAGCCACCTGAAGGAAAGGGAGCTGAAGGTGGGCGCCAGGGTGCAGAGCGACGAGTACGACAAGGAATCCGTCAGCGATTTCGCCCTCTGGAAAAAATGGGTGCCCCAGGACGGGGACGTGAAGTGGGACAGCCCCTGGGGCCCGGGCCGGCCGGGCTGGCACCTGGAGTGCTCCGTGATGGCCAGGAAATATCTGGGCGACACCATCGACCTGCACATGGGCGGCGAGGACCTGATCTTCCCGCACCACGAAAACGAGATCGCCCAGAGCGAGGCCGCCACCGGGAAACCCTTCGTCAAATACTGGGTCCACAACGGCTACCTGATGGTGGAAGGGCGCAAGATGTCCAAATCCGCGGGCAATTTCTACACTTTGAGAGATATTTTCCAGAAAGGCTACACCGGCAGGGAAGTGAGGATGCTTCTGCTTTCCACCTACTACCGCCAGGCTTTCAACTTTACCTTCGAGGGCCTGCACGCCGTGCGGAGCGCCCTCTCCCGCCTGGACGACCTCAGGGACGCCATGGAAAAGGAAGCGAAGGATGGCGGCGATAATGAAGTTGGCGCCGAGCTTCTGGCGGTCCTCAAGGAGGCCAGGGAAAAGTGGGACGCCTCCTTGGACGACGACCTTAACACCAGCGCGGCTTTCGCCGCCCTCTTCGAGGCGGTGAAGGCCGTCAACAAACTGCGGCTGGAAAACCCGCTGGGCAAGGCCGGCGCGCAAAAGGTCCTGGAGTTCCTCGACTACGCCGACCAGGTGCTGGCGGTGGCGGAAAAGGACAAAACGGAGGAGGAATTCCCGCCCCGCGCCCAGGAGCTTCTTGCCGAGAGGACCGAGGCCAGGAAAGCCAAGAACTGGCCGCGGGCGGACGAGATCAGAAACGAACTGGCGGCCATGGGGCTGACCGTGGAGGACACTCCCCAGGGGCCGCGCCTGAAGAAACTGGGCTGATGGCGAAAGGACTTTTCATAGCCATAGAAGGGCCGGACGGCTGCGGCAAGAGCACCCAGATCGCGCTGCTGGAAAAATTCCTGCGCGCGCGGGGTCGCGACGTGCTCCTCACCAGGGAGCCCGGCGGAACCTGTTTGGGCGAGGAGATCAGGAAACTGCTTCTTCTCGGCAAGGAGCGTAGTGTTTCGCCCTACTGCGAGCTTCTGCTTTTCGAGGCGGCCAGGGCCCAGCACGTCAGGGAAGTTCTGGAACCCGCCCTGGCGGCGGGAAAGATCGTGATAGCTTCCCGCTACGCCGACGCCACCAGGGCCTACCAGGGCGGCGGCCGCCAGCTTCCCCCGGAGGAAGTCAGGAAAGCCAACGAGCTGGGGACCCGGGGCCTCTGGCCGGACCTGACGGTCATCATCGACATCGACAGCGAGGAGGGCCTCCGGCGCGTCAGGGGCTGCGGGAAAGACGCCCTGGGAAAGGATCTGCCGCCGGGGGAACTGGACCGCATCGAGGCGGAGAGCCTGGACTTCCACCGCCGGGTCAGGGAAGAATACCTGAAGCTGGCCGCCGAGGAAAAAGGCCGCTGCAAAGTGGTGGACGGCAGCCGGAGCCGGGAGGAAGTGGCCGCGGAGATCAGCGCGCTGGTCATGGAGATATTGAAAGACAATGCTTGACATAGAAACGGTAAAAAAATGGCAGCCCCAGGCCTTCGGCGCCCTGGACTCCGCCCTGAGAAACTCCCATCTGCCCCACGCGGTGGTTTTGATAAGCCCCGGGGAGGTGGGGGAGACGGAGCTGGCGGAGCTTCTGGCCACCAGGCTGGTCTGCGCCGAGCCCGGCGAGGGGCTC
>DBWD01000098.1:784-10162 GCA_002308555.1 bacterium UBP3_UBA1247 | reverse complement strand
GCAAAGCTGCCACTTGAGATCCATCAACACCCACCCCGACGTTTACTATGTCCGGCCGGAGGGCAGGATGCGCGCCATAAGCCCGGAGGCCATGGGCAACATGATGGCCTCGCTGCAGACGAAATCCCTGAAGGGTATCGCCAAAGTTGTCATCATCGAGCAGGCGGAGGCCTTGAGCCGCGAGAGCGCCAACAAGTTTTTGAAAACGCTGGAGGAGCCCTCCTCCAAGACTTACTTCATTCTTTTGACTTCCAGGGGCGAAAGGCTCATCCCCACCATCCGCTCCCGCTGCCAGATCATCAGGCTCCGCCCCCTGAAAAAGGAGGACATGCTAGAAGTCTGCCGCGGGGAGCTGAAGCTTCCCGAACCCGCCGCCGAGTTCTTGGCCTCCCTTTCCAGGGGCCGGCGCGCCAAGGCGCTGCAGATGGCGGAAAAGCTCGGGGAATACCAGAAGGACGCGGCGGACGTGATGGAGATCTACGGGCTCAGGGAGCGCGCCCTGCCGGCCATCCGGGAATTTTCCCAGGCGAAATACAGGGTCATGCGTGAGATCAAGGACCAGGGCGACGAGGAGATCGTCAAGGCCAAGAAGAAACTCTCCGACGCCTTGAAGGACGCCGACCCCAACGTGAAGAAAGTGGAGCTGCAGAAGCTGGAGGACGGCCTGATCATCGCGAACTCAGAGATCCTCCAGGACATGCGCGCGGGCGTTTACGAAATGCTCACGGATCTCTGGCGGGACGTCTGGCTCGCCAAAAGGGGCGCTCCCGAAAGCGAGATCCTGCACAAGTTCCTGCTGCCCCAGATACGAAGGGTGGCGGAGCTTTACAGCGAGGAGGAGATCGCGCGCAACGTTTCGGAAATAGATCTTGTGAGAGGACCGGCGGTCTTCCTTTCCATGCAGTTCGACATAGTTCTGCAGGGGCTTCTGGCCAGGCATATCGCGCCGCCGGAGGAAAGGGTGCTTTTGAGGAACGCCATCAAGGCCACCGGGCTCTGATCAAACAAACGAGAGGTGAAACATGCCGGAATATAACAATAGATCGTCTGAACCGGAAACCCGTTCCGCCGCGGCGGAAGCGGCGCCGCCCCGCGCCGGGGAAGGCGGGACCCAAAGCGTGGTCTCCGTGAGGCTCAGGAAATACGGGAACACGGATTACTACACCTTCGACATCCCGGACATCAAGCTGGGCGACTGGGTCATCGTGGGCCAGGAGCGCGGGCTGGACTGCGGCAAGGTCATCACGAAGGAAAACATCGACAACATCCAGCTTCAGGAATACCAGAGGGTGGTGCGGGTCTGCACGCCCGAGGACCTGGAGATAATGAAAAAGAACCACGAGGACGCCCTGGCCCAGGTGGCTTTCTGCCAGAGGGCGGCCAACGCCCTCAAGCTCAACATGAAGGTCATCAACGCGGAATACGTTTACGACCGCACCAAGATCATTTTCTATTTCGCGGCCCCGGAGAGGGTGGACTTCCGCCAGCTGGTCAGAGACCTGGCCAGGGAGCTCAGGATCCGCATCGAGCTTCACCAGGTGGGCATCAGGGACGAGATGCGCATAACCGGCTGCATCGGCAGCTGCGGACGGGAGGCCTGCTGCGTGAACTGGATCCACGAGTTCATGCCCGTCAACATCAGGATGGCCAAGCTGCAGCAGATCCAGCTGCATCCCGCCAAGCTTTCCGGCGTCTGCGGGCGTTTGAAATGCTGCCTGGCATTCGAGCAGCGCAACTACCGCGACCTCGAGCAGCAGATGCCCCACCGCGGCCAGATCGTCAGGACCGAGAACGGCACCGGCGAGGTGATCGACAACTCCCTCCTGGCCCAGACCGTGACGGTCAAGATGGAGGACGGCAGCGTGGCGACGCTGCCCTCCGGCGACGTGACGGTGGTCAGCCGCACCAAGAGCCGCGCCAAGGTGAGAGTCCAGAAGCGCCGCCGCCGGGAGGACGAAGAAATGATGAGCGACAAAGAGTACGAGCAGGATCTCCTGGAAAAGATCGCCGAAATGGAAGAGGAAGACGAATAGTCCCCATGGCGGTTTTCATCAGGGAGCCGGATAATTTTTCCGCCCCGGGGGAACGCGTGGTGACCCTGGGATTTTTCGACGGCGCGCATCTCGGCCACCAGGCCCTTTTGAAAAGGCTTCGCGAGCTTTCCGCGGAAACCGGCCTTCCCTCGCTGGTGCTGACTTTCGACGCCCGCCCCTCGGAGCGTTCCGGCCTTCTTCTCACCACCCTGGAGGAAAGGCTGCGCCTGCTGGCGGAGTCCGGCGCCGACACGGTGGTGGTCCAGCCTTTCACCGAAACTTTTTCCTCCATGAGCTCGGAGGAATTCCTGCGCCGTTTCATTAAGGAAAAATTCCGCGCCAAAGTGGTGCTGGCCGGCTACGACTGCCGCTTCGGCAAGGGCAGGGAAGGGAACATCGAGACGCTGAAAAATTATTCCCGGGAATTCGGCTACCTTTGCGAAGAGGAGCAGCCCCTGAGGATCGGCGGCGAAATAGTCAGCTCCACCGCCTGCCGGGAATTGCTGCGGAAGGGCGAGCTTTCGAAGCTCGGAAAATTCCTGGGCCGCCCCTGGGCGCTCCAGGGGACCGTGGAGGCCGGAAAGGGTCTCGGGCGGGAGCTAGGCTACCCCACGGCCAATCTGGCCCTGGACGGGCTTCTGACGCCCCCCAAGGGCGTCTACGGCGCCAGGTACGAACTGGCGGGCGAGTCCGGCAAGGCGCTCCTGTATCTGGGCGAACGTCCAACTTTCCCCGGAAGGGAGAAGGCGGCGGAGGCTTTCCTGCTGGATTTTTCCGGCGACCTCTACGGCAGGGAGCTCAGGATCACGCCGGAGGTTTTTCTGGGCGAGGAGAAGCGCTACGCGGACGGGGAAGAGCTGAGGAAGGCTATCTCAAATTTCGAGCGGCGCTGGAGGGAAGGTCTTTAATTTCCCTTCCGCCGGCGCATGACCTTGCGCTCCATTAAACTTTTGCATCTCGGGCAGCGCACGTATTTGTCCGCCTTGTCGGCGGTGAAATGGAAGAGACAGATCTCGCATTCGCACATGACTTTCCTGGTTGGCACGGCTTTGCGGGAATATTTTTTCTCGCTGTCGTAAAGCCACAGTATCATGATGACGGTCAGGGGCACGATCATCAGGTAGGCGAGGATGGATGTCAGGGAAACGGAGATCACGGCCTTCTTATTCCACGACGAGTTCCAGGGGCTCCCTTTCCTGATAGGGCTCCCTTTGCGGCTCCTCTATCTTGATGCCTAGGGCCAGAACGGTGATTATGATCAGCGTGACGATAAGGGAGAGGGCGAAGATCTTCCCCTGCCTGCGGGTCTTGATCTTGGGGATGTAAAATTTTATTTCCCGCATGTTTTAGAAGGGCGTGCGGTTGAAGAAATTCCAGACGGTCTCGTTGCTCCTGTCCTCCCGGAGCTTGTCCGGGCTGTCCAGGGCGGTCATGGTCTTCTTGTCCACGTCCAGGAAGAGCACTCTCTGGGCGACCTTGAAGATGCTGTCCAGTTCGTGGGTCACGATTATTATGGTGGTCCCCAGGGAGGCGTTCAGCTGCAGTATGGTGTCGTCCAGCGTGGCCGAGGACCGGGGGTCCAGGCCCGCGGAGGGCTCGTCGAAAAATAAGACTTCCGGATCCAGGGCCATGGCCCTGGAAAGGGCGGCCCTTTTCTTCATGCCGCCGCTTATTTCCGAAGGAAGGAAATGCTCGAAGCCCGAGAGATTGAAAAGGGCCAGCTTGTAGCGGGCCGAGCGCTCCATCAGCTCGGGGGAGAAGTCGGTGTACTCCTGCATGGGCAGCATGACGTTTTCCAGAAGCGTGTCGGAGCCGAAGAGCGCCCCGCCCTGGAACATCACGCCCATGTCTTTGAGCATTTCGGCTTTCTCTTCCTCGTCGGCGTTGACGAGGCTTTTTCCTTTGAAAAGAATGTCGCCCGAGATGGGGGTGTAGAGTCCGAACAGGTGTTTCAGCAAGGTGCTCTTGCCGCAGCCGGAACCGCCGCAGATGACGAAGATCTCGCCTTTGCGCACGCTGAATTTCAGGTGTTCCATGACGATCCTGGAACCGTAGCCTATGCTAAGGTCCTTCACTTCGAAAATAGTCCGGTTTTCTGTTTCCATATCAGAAGGGCGGATGGAAGAGGATCGTGAAAAGGGAGTCGGTCAGGATGGTGATGAAGATGCCGCTGACCACCGCCGCGGTGGTGTAGCGGCCCACGCTCTCGGCGCCGCCTCTGACCTGCATGCCGCGCATGCAGCTGACGCCGGCGATGAGGATGGCGAAGAAGAAGGCTTTCACAAGGCCTTCCGTGAACATGGAAATGTTGACGGCCCGGTAGACTTCCCTGAGGTAGGCCGGCAGCGTGATGTCCGTGGTCAGCTCGCACATGATGATGGAGCCGATGATGGCCACGACGTTTCCGATGATGAGAAGGCAGGGCATGGCTATGCCCGCGGCGATTATTTTCGGGAGCACCAGGAAATGGCCGGGTTCGAAGCCCATGGAGCGCAGGGCGTCGATCTCCTCGGAGACCTGCATCGTGCCTATCTCGGCGGCGTAGGAGGCGCCGGAGCGGCCGGCCAGAACGACGGCCGTGATAAGGGGCCCGAGTTCCTGGGCCAGGGCGATGGCCACCAGGTCGGGAATGAAGGCCGTGGCGCCGTACATGCCCAGCACGCTTTTGCCCAGCACGCTAAGGATGACGCCGATCATGAACTGGATCATGCAGACGATGGGCAGGGCGTCCACGCCGGTTTTCTCGAGGTTGGCCCAGACGCTGCGCCAGCGGATCTTGGAAGGATGCCACAGGGCCTGCCAGATCATGATGGAGCATTCGCCCACGAAGCGCACGATCTCCTTCATGTCCTCGTAGAGATCGATGGTGGCGCCGCCCAGCTGCTCTAAAAAGCTTTCCTTTTTCCTGGCCGGCGGCAGGGGCGCGAGGATCTTGTCCGCGCTTATGAGCCCCAGCATTTTTTCCGTAACTTCGCTCTGGGCTTTAATGGAGAAGCCCGCTTGCGCGGCGGCGCAGCGGGCTCTCAGTTCTATCAATACCGCGACGCCCTGCCCGTCCAGATAGTCGACCTTGCTCAGGTCGAGGACAAGGGAAGCGTTCCCTTTTATGAGGGAAGTAAGCTTCTGCAGGGCCGCTTCGGCGTTTTTAAGGCCTAAAGCACCTTCGATCTTTATTTCCGTTCCTTCCGGGGAAGCGGCGGAAGTGATTTGTAAGGGGCTTTCTGCCATTTCTGATCATCAGGGAATGGTGATGACCTGGCCGGGTTTCAGCTTGTCGCTGCCGCCGTTGGCCTTCATCAGCTTGAGGTAGTTGACGTTCAGCTTCTTGCCGATGGTGTAGTAGGAATCGCCGGCCTTGACGGTGTAGGTGCTGCCGCTTTCAGCGGAGGCGGAGGAAGAGGAGGAGCTCTTCTTGGAGCCGCCGGGGATCTTAAGCTTGGTGCCGACCTGCAGGATGCCGTTGGGGTTGATCCCGTTGGCGTCCGCCAGGGCCTGGACGGTGCAGCCGTTGGCGCGGGCGATCTTCCAGAGGGAGTCGCCTTTCTTGACGGTGTAGGTGCCGCCCTTGGCCTTGGCCGAAGAGCTGCTAGGCTTCCAGGTGGAGGAGGATTCCACGTAGCCGGTGCCGCTGGAATAGGAGGTCCCGCTGTAAGAGTAGGAGGGATTGTAGGTGGGGCTGCCCGGTCTCAGGGGCACGAAGCCGTCGGAGCCGGCCTGGTAGGAGTAGGAGGAATCCACCGCGGGGGCGGAAGGATCGATGAAGACGTCGTCGCCGGATCTTCCGCTCAACACTTCCTGGTCGACCTGGCCGCCGAGATCGAAGGCGGAGGAGGAGGAGCTGCCGGAGAAGCTGGAATCCTCGAGGGCGAAGGAATCGCCGGATTCTTCCGTGGAGGACAATTCAGCGCCGGAATTGAAGGCGCCGTCTTCGGATTCGGGGGCGGACTTGCAGCCGCAGAGAACCACGAGAGCCGTCAGAACGACAAAAAAGAAAAAGTCAGATTTTTTCATGCTTACCTCTTATTTTGAATTATATATCAAGATTTTACCACAGAACCCCCAAGGGGTCAAGACAATGGGCGGGAAAGGGCCGGAGTAAGCCTGAAAAGCCATTTCCCGGCCCGGGCGAGGCCGAATAGGCCGCGGCTTCAGGCGCTTTTATTGACTTTTAGGGGGTGAAATAATACAATACTCCTCGTACTAATTTTGTGCCGAGGTAGCTCAGTTGGTAGAGCAAAGGACTGAAAATCCTTGTGTCGACGGTTCGATTCCGCCCCTCGGCACCATTTTTTTGCCCTGAAAGGGCCGAAAAAAACTCCGGAGTTTTCGCTCCGGAGTTTTGCTTTTCCCAAGACGTATATGCCTTATTCCGCCTTGACGATCTGTGAGCAGGCTTTCAGCATGCCCACCACGTCCGCCAGGTTGGCGGGGATGATCATGGTGTTGTTCTCCTTGGCCAGCTGACCGAACTGGTTGAGGTAGTTCTGGGCCAGCTGCATGTTGACGGAGGCCAGTCCTCCGGGCTCGTTCAGGGCCTGGGCCACTTTCCGGATGCTCTCCGCCTGGGCTTCCGCCACCAGCAGGATCTCCTTGGCCTGGCCTTCCGCGACGTTGATCCTTCTGGCTCTTTCGCCCTCGGAAAGCGCTATGGCCTGCTGGCGTTCGCCCTCGGCGCGGTTGATCTTGGACTGGCGCTCGCCCTCGGATTCCGCGATCATGGCGCGTTTCTCGCGCTCGGCGCGCATCTGTTTCTCCATGGCGTCGCTGATTGTCCTGGGCGGCGTGATGTTCTTGATCTCGTAGCGGGTCACCTTGATGCCCCAGGGGTCGGATGCCTTGTCCACGGCCTCCACGATGGCGGAGTTGATGGTGGTCCTTTCCTCGAAGCTGCGGTCCAGGTCGAGCTTGCCCATCTCGGAACGCATGGTGGTCTGGGCCAGCTGGGTGGTGGCGAAGAGATAATCGTCGATGCCGTAGGCGGCCTTGGTGGGCTCCATGACCTGCATGTAGAGGACGCCGTCCACGTCCACCATGATGTTGTCCTTGGTGATGCACTGCTGGGGCGGCACGTCGATGGCCATTTCCTTCATGGAGAGCCTGTAGGCCAGCTTGTCGATGAAGGGGATTATGATATGGAAGCCCGCTTCCAGGGTGACGTGGAATTTGCCGAGGCGCTCCACGATATAGGCGTGTTTCTGCGGGACTATGACCAGGGCTTTGCAGATCAGAATGAAGACAAAGATGGCCGCGATGACGTAAAGTGCGGGATGCATATTTTTCTCCTGACTTATGGATTAAATTTTCGTTTCCTATATTTTATTAAATTTGCCGCGCGGATTTATCCCCCTGATGTCAGAAAATCACGACCCATTGGTGCTTTTCCTTCACGTTTATTTCCGGAACGTAGACGGAGAAGCACTTTTTCTCTTCGTCGTAGGAGCTTTCGGTCTCCTGCCCGTTCAGGGTAACTTTCTCCGGCTTGACGGTGAAATAGAAGTCCAGCCTGACGTTCCTTTTCAGAGGCATGCCTTCGAAGCCGCCTTTCACGGGCTCCTGGGTCACGGTGATCTTTTCCCCGTCGTCCTCCAGTCTGAAGGGCAGGCGGGAATAGTTCCTGTCGTAATCCTGCGTGACGCCGTCGTCCTCGTAGAGCTCGATATAATCGCTGCCGCCGGGATAGACCGCCATCACCAAAGGATCCGGCAGGGCGTTCCCGATGCTCTCCCTGTAGTCCATGTTGGGAATGAGGGAGCCGGCCCGCACGAAGAGCGGGATCTCGGAGGGGGCGAACTGTTTCCTGATGACGGTCCCGCCCTCCAGTTTCTCTCCGATGAAATAGTCGTAGTAGCTTCCCTTGGGCAGCTTGAAGTTCATGAAGCCGCCCTGCGTTCCCACCGGCGCGAAGAAGAGCTTGTCGCCGATGAAGTAGGAGTGGGTGAAAGTGTAAGCCTCCTCGTCTTCCGGGAAGAGGTAGTAGACCGGGCGGTGGATGGGCATGCCGGTCTCATAGGCTTCCCTGGCGAGATGGTAGAAGTAGGGGACCAGCTTCTGGTGGAGCAGGTAGGCCTCCTTCACTATCCGGCAGACTTCCTCGTTGTAGTTCCAGGCTTCCCTGATGCCGTGGTCGCTGTGCACGCGCATGATGGGGCACAAAGCGCCCATCTGCATCCAGCGGACGAAGAGCTCGGGGGAGATGTGCCCCAGGTGGCTTCCCGCCACCTCGCCCTTGAAGCCGCCCAGATCGTGGGAGAAGTAGCACATGCCCTCGTGGGCGGCCCGGCGGTTGACGTCCAGCTCGTAATTCAATACCGGCCAGTGGGAGGCGGTGTCGCCGGAGAAGTAGGCCGGGTAGCGCTGGGAGCCCAGCCCCGCGTAGCGGTTCAGGGCGATGGGGCGCTTGCCTTCCTTCAGGTGCAGGCGGTATTTCAGCTCGTCCTGCCAGAGGTTGAAGTTGCAGTGGGCGATCATGCCCTGCCAGTTGTCCTCCCACCAGAGGTCCACGCCCATCTTGTCGTTGGGCAGGTAAGTGGCTTCCGCGAAAGCCTCCCAGACGTCCTTGTCGAGGTAGTCTATGGCGTAGGAAGAATCGTTGTGGCCGCGGCCCCAGACGGAGATGCCCATCTTCTCGCGGAACTCTTTCCAGTCGCGCTGCTGGAAGGGTGGAGGAGTCTTGGGGTCTATGCCCAGCTTCTCCGCCATCTGCGCGTAGGCCTTGTCGTTTTTCGGGATGCTTTCCGAGTGGACGTTCAGGCCCACCTTCAGGCCGTTCTCATGGGCCCACTTCAGGAAGCCTTCCGGATCCGGGAATTTTTCCTCGTTCCACTCCCAGCCGGACCAGCCGTTCTTGTGCCAGTCCATGTCCACGATGACCACGTCCAGGGGGAAGCCCAGATCCCTGTGCTTGGCTATGACTTCCTTGAGCTCTTTCTCGGTGTAGGGATGGAAGCGGGAGTACCAGGAGCCGTAGGCCCAGCGGGGGAGCATGGGGATCTTTCCGCAGAGGGCCGTGAATTCCTTCAGGCCCGCGGCGTAGTCCCTGCCGTAGCAGAAGAAGAAGAGATTGACGTAGCCTTCCCTGACGTTGGTGTCAAGCCATTCCTTCTCCCGGTCGTACATGTACATCCAACTTTCGTCCAAAAGGAAATAGCCGGCTTTGGAGATGGGCCCGGGAGCCGCTTTCAAAACGGTGTCGCAGATATCCTTCATGCCCTGGGGCAGCTCGTCGTAATCCCGGAAAGTGGACCAGACTTCGTTGCCGTAGGCGTCGTAGCTTCCGGGATGGTCCCTTCGCCAGTCGCCGAGCGTGCTGGAGACGTAAAGCAGCGGCAGCTCGCCGTAGCGTCCG
>DBWD01000098.1:0-731 GCA_002308555.1 bacterium UBP3_UBA1247 | reverse complement strand
CCATGCCGGCCACAGCGCCCAGGTTGCCGTAGTCCAAATCGCCGTAATGCCACTCGCCCTGCAGGCCGCCCTTGAGCCAATTTATCTTAAGATTGTCCTTGCTCAGTTCCGGCCCGTCCTTGTAGGTTATCGTAAGAACTGGGGTCTGAAGCGTGACGCCCTCCTCGCTGAACTCTACCTTGTCGAATTTCTTGGGTGAGGGCATGGTCAGGGTCCGCAGCGTGGGCCGGTCGTCGAAAACGCCGGTCTTGTCGAACTCTATCCTCACCATGGCGTCGGAGAGGCGGGTGAAACGGGCGTTGCCGCAGCGCACGTATCCTTCGGGGCTTTCGAAATTTTCGCCGGCGCCAACCAGCCCGGACGCGAGTGATAAAGCGGTCATAAGAAGTATCGATCGGTTCATTTTAAAGGTTCCTTTTGGTGAAACAAACGCCAAATTATGATATTGATTTTCAGCGCAAAACGCAAGGGTTTCGCCGCTTTCAAGGGAGAGAGCGTTTCAAGCGTGCCCGCTGTCTCTTTGTGGTAAAATATTAGGGTATGTTCGTGGAAAAGGTAAAGCGCTTTCTTTTGAATTTCGGCCGGGCTTTCCAGTCCCGCAACTACCGTCTGTTCTTCATTGGCCAGCTTGTTTCCTGCACCGGAAGCCAGATCCAGGCGGTGGCCATGGGCTGGCTGGTCTACGATCTCACGAACAGCAAGACGATGCTGGGGACGATCCTTCTGCTTTC
>DBWD01000066.1 GCA_002308555.1 bacterium UBP3_UBA1247 | reverse complement strand
AGCTTACGGAACGGGAGGACTGCTTTCTTCTGGAAGCCGGCGCGGGCGCCAAAGTTCAGGACGCCATAGACTACGCCCTGGAAAGAAAGGCCCTGGGTCTGGAGGAATTCTCCGGGCTCCCGGGAACCATAGGCGGCGCGGCTTTCATCAACGCGCACTTCTTCGAATTTTTCCTGGCGGACTTTTTGGTCTCCGCCCTCGTCGTCAGCCCTTCCGGCGAAACGAAGGAAGTTTCCAAGGAATGGTTCGAATACGGCTACGACGTTTCCAGGCTGCACCGTGAGAAATGGATCGTCTGGAGCGCCGCTTTCCGTCTGAGGAAAGGCAGCGAACTGGAAGCCGCCTTCGCCAAGGGCAGAGCCTATGAGATAATCCGCCAAAGGAGCCGCCGCTATCCCAAGGAAAGGACCTGCGGCAGCTTCTTCAGGAATTTCCTGCCGGAGGAAGCCCGCGGCAAAGTTCCGAGCGTCGCCTTTTACCTCGACAAAGTCGGCGTGAAGGGAACGCTCTCATATGGGAGCGCCGTCGTCAGCAGAAAGCACGCCAATATGCTGGAAACAAAAGAAGGCGCGGCTTCCGCCGATGTGATAGGTTTGGCCCGCGAAATGCAGAAACTGGTCTATAAAAATTTCGGGCTCGTTCCCGTTCCGGAATGCCGCTTTCTGGGCTTCCCCTCTTTCCCCCTCCACACCAAGGACACCATAGATGGCTAACGTTGACTGGCATTTTTTCAGCACTGTTTTGGATGTGAACTACGCCTTTCGCGCCCTTATCCCCGACAAATTCAGAGAAGACAGACCGGTCAGGATCCTTTATCTTCTTCACGGCCTCTCCGACGACTACACCAACTGGACGCGCATGACTAGCGTCGAGCGCTATTGGGAAAAATACAACAAGGAACTGATCATCGTCATGCCCGACGGCGGCCGCTCTTTTTACTCCGACACCACGGACGGGCACGGCGGCAACTACGAAAGCTTTTTCATCAAGGAACTGATCCCCTATTTCGAAAGCCACCTCCCCGTTTCGATTGGGAAAGAGCAGAGAACGATCTGCGGCCTCAGCATGGGCGGATACGGCGCCTTCAGGCTCGGGCTCAAATATCCCGAACTCTTCTCCGCCATCGGAAGTTTTTCCGGCGCGGTCGATTCCAGAAGATATCTCGAGAGGCCGGAATTCAGCGCCAGGCTCTGGGACGAATCCTCGAGACTGGAGATCATCGCGAAAGATTTTTCCCCCGAGGAGTTCCCCAGGATCAAGATGCTCTGCGGCACGGAAGACTTCCTGCTGGAGCATAACCGCGCCTTCGACAAATGGCTNNTACACGGAGTATCCCGGCCATCACAACTGGCTCTTCTGGGACACCCATCTTCCCGAGATGCTCGATTTCGTGATGGAGCGCTGAGCTCAGCCGTCGGACAAAAGGTCGTTCTGCAGGGCGTAGCGGATGAGCCCCGCCAGGGTCCTGGCGCCTGTCTTCGTCATCAGGCGTTCCTTGTAGGTCGCCACAGTCTTGGGGCTGAGTCCGCTCTCGCTGGCGATCTTGGTCATTTTGTCCCCGGCGGCGAGATTTTTAAGGACCATGTACTCCCGGGCTGACAGAAAAGGCCTCGCGGAACTTTTGCCCCCCTCCCAGGGCTTCTTCGCCACGTAATCCGTGATCTTTTCCGCGGCGATCCCGGAAAGATAAGTGCCGCCGCAGGCCACCGTGCGGCAGGCCCTCACGATCTCCTCCGGCTCCGCGCTTTTCGGCAGCACGCCCCGGACGCCTTTCTTGAAACCCAGGAGCGCCGTGAACTCCTCGTCCGCCGAGCAGAAAAGCAGAACGTTGCTGGAGGGCGCCCACTCCCTGACGCTTTCGAGAAGCTCGCTCAGATCGCAGCGCGGCATGACGGAATCCACCACCACGAGATCCGGCGCCCTTTGCAGGTTCAGAAAAGCGCGCAGGGAATAAACGTTGCGGGCCGCGCCTTTGAAATCGAAATCCCCCGCCTCCTCAAGGATCTTCCGCAGGCCCACTCCGACGATCGGGAAGTCATCCGCGATGACAACAGATTTTTTTCGCATGCATTTCTCCTTTTTTCCAAGATTGTCAGACAAACGGGCGAAAATATCCATCTTTTTCCCAACTTCTATCTTAAACGATAGTCCTTGTCGGATTTTTCCCGAAGCTATTTTTTCCTTTGTTCCTCCGGCCCGGAAAATCTGCTATAATAATTGCTAATCAAGCAATTTTTATGCCTAAGGATATCAACGAACAGCAAACGCCTTCCCTCGACCTCGCGCTGAACGTGCGCCAGGAGCAGCGGCTGACCCAGCAGCAAAGCCAGGCTCTCGCGCTTCTGCAGCAGCCCGTGGCGTCGCTGGAGAATTCCATCCGCGCCGAGCTGGACACCAATCCGGCCCTGGAGGAATATTACCCCGACGGGGACAAGACCGAGGAGGAAACCTTCGCCGAGAATTTCTCCCCAGACAAGGAGGACGAGGAGGCCGCCGAGGTTAGGAAAAACGATAGCGAACTCTCGGACCGCCTTTTGATCAAAGGGCCGGAGGACGAGCGGACCCTCGAAAAAATGAACAGCGAAGACGAGGAATGGCGCGATTATTACCGGGAGGGCGCAGGGGAAGACCTGGGCCGGGGCGACAAGGAAAGCCTGCGGGAAAGCCACGACTTCGTCATGGATTCCCTTTCCGCCCCCTCCACTCTGCTGGACGAACTGAAGGACCAGTTCGCCCTGGACCTGCCCGCTGAGCTCGAGCCGGTGTATTCCTACCTCCTGGACAGCCTGGACGAGAAGGGCTTCCTGACGGAGAGCCCGGAGGAGATCGCGAAAGCCCTGGGCGTTGAGAAGAAGGAAGTGGAGAAATGCCTGGCGCTCCTTAAAAGCTACGATCCTCCCGGTCTGGGCGCGCGGGATCTCAGGGAAAGTTTTCTCCAGCAGCTGGAGCGCCGCGGGCTCAAGGGTTCCGCCGCCTACAGGATCATAGACGAGCACTACGAGGACATGCTCCACCAGCGCTTCGGGCATATCGCCTCCCGCCTGAAGATCGGCGAGGATGAGCTGAAGGAAGCCCTGGAAGTCATCGGCTCCCTGGATTTCCGCCCCGGGCGAGAGCTTTTCTACTCCCGGAGCGCCAAAGCCGTGGCGGACGTCATCGTCAGGGAAAGGGAGGACGGGGAATTCGAGGTGGAGACCAACGACGACGCCCTGCCCTACGTCAGGATCTCCAGAAGCTTCCAGAAAGCCGCCCGCTCAATGAGCAAAAAGGACCAGACCTTCGCCAGGGAAAAGATCGCCGCGGGCAAAAATTTCATCAGCCAGCTGCAGTTCGTGAAAAGAACGATACTGAGGGTGGCGGAGAGCATCGTGGAGCACCAGAAAGATTTCCTGAGATACGGGCCCGGGCACATGAAGCCCCTGACCATGCGGACCCTGGCCCAGGAGCTGGAGCTGAGCGAATCCACCGTCAGCCGCGCGGTGGCCGGAAAGTACATGGACACGCCCCAGGGCCTGATGGAGATGAAAGCTTTCTTCAGCCGGGCGGCCGCCGAGGCCGACGGCAAGGAAACTTCCGGGGCGGACGCCAAAAGCCTGCTGAAGGAAATAATCGACGGGGAGGACAAAAGCAAGCCTTACGGCGACGAGGAGCTGGCGGAGATCATGGCGGAGAAAGGCTGCCCCATCGCCCGCCGCACCGTCGTGAAATACCGGGAGGCCATGGGCATTCCCAAGAGCCGCCTGCGCAAAAAAATATTATGAAAGGCCTTTTCCTGAACATACTGCTCATCCTGTTCCTGGCCGTGCCGGCCCGGGCCGCGCTGAGGAAAGACCTCGCCGCGGCGGGCGACCTGATCTATTCCGCCAGGTTCGAGGAGGCGGAGAAGCGCCTGCTGAAGATCCGGGAGGCCTCTCCCCGGGACGTCGCCCCCGCCTTTTTCCTGGCGGTTGGAAAGGTGGGCGAGATCGCCTTCAAGGGCGAGGACGAAGCCTCGCTCTCCGAATTGGACCGCAGGATAGAGGAGTGCTGCGCCCTGAGCGAAGAGAAGCTCTCCGGGGAAGCCGAGGGCGAAACCTGCCTCTTCGCCGGCGCCAGTTTCCTGCTGCGCTCCTCCATGGAGGCCAGGCGGGAAAGGTACGGGGAGGCGCTCTTCTGGGCCAAGAAAGCCCTGCTGCTGTTCCGGAAGGCCGCCGAGACCCCGGAGTGCGCCCCCGACGCGGTCATGCTTAAGGCCGCCTACGACTGCGTCTGCGCCAGCGCGCCCTGGCCCCTGAACCTGGGGCTCGACTGGATCGTGAGCCAAAGCAACGTTCAGAACGACCTGGCGCTCATAGAGGAGCAGCTCCCCGCCTCCCCCGTCTTCGAAAGGGAGATGCGGATCTTCCTTATCTTCGAGTATTCGCGGCTGGGGTACCCCAGCTGCGCCCTCGGGCATCTGAAAAAGCTGAGAAGCTCCCTGAAGGATTCGCCTTTCCTGGACATCATCGCCCTGAGGACGGACATGAGCGCCGGCAACCGGAGGGGCGCCTACGCCGCCGCCACCAATCTTTACGCCAAGACCATCTCCAGGAAAAGCCACAAGCCGCTCAGGGCGGACGCCGCTTTCCTGGCCGGTTCCGCCGCCTTTTCCCAGGGCAACGTGAAGGAGGCGGAAAAATGGTTCGAAATAACTTTGAAGGAGGGCGGGCTCAAGCCCAGGGCCCAGGCCGCGGCTCAGCTGATGCTGGGCAAATGCGCGGACGCCCGGGGCGAAAGGGAGGAAGCGCTGCGCCGCTACGCCCTGGTCCATCTCCACAAGGGCGCCAGCCCGGTCCTGAAAAGTCTCACCACCAAACTGCAAAGGTCGCCCGGCGACCCGCGCCAGACGATCTACTAAAAAACATGTCGCACGCCAATTTCACAAAGATCACCAGCCGCCGCTCCGAAATCGTCTCCCTCGCCCTGAAGCTGCGGGAAAAGAAGGAGCGCGAGGACCTCGGCTTGTGCTGGGCCGAGGGCGCCGTGGCGGCGGACTTCGTCCTTTCCCTGGAAAAAAGCCGGATCAAAAAGATCCTGCTCTCCGAAGAGGCCACCCCCAAATGCCGCGAACTGGCCGAAAAACTCTCCCGCTCCTGCGGCGAGAATTATCTTCTGACCAGGGAGTGTTTCGAAAAAGCCAGCGTCCTGAAAAATCCCGAGGGCCTGGGGCTGATGGTGGAGCCGCGGCCCGCGCTGCGCTCGCCCCGGGAACTGCCCGCGACCGCGCCGGCGGCCTGCCTCTGGCAGCTTCAGGACCCGGGCAACCTGGGGACCATACTGCGCAGCGCGGCGGCCTTCGGCTGCCGGCACGCGATACTGGTTGAGAATTCCGTTTCCCCGCTGCACCCCCTGGCGATCAGGGCCAGCGCCGGCGCGGCCCTGGACATGGATTTCCTGTTTCTCGGCGAGGAGGAAGCCCTCGCCTATCTCGCGGGAGAGAAGGAGCGCGTTTGCGCCCTGTCCGGCGACGGAAGTGCGTTAAGCTTAGATTTTTGCTATAATAGGCCAGACGAGTTGATCGTGTCCGGAAACGAACCTCACGGTCTGCCGCGCAAGGTCAGGGAGTCCCTGCCCCTTTTCTCCATTCCCCAGAAGGGAAAGGTGGAGTCCCTGAACGTCACGGCGGCCTCGGCGATCGCTTATTACCTTTTCTGGTCCCCCAGGAATTAACGGAAACCCGCCTGAAACCATGAATGTCCTCCACTACCACGTTCACATCCTGACCATCGCGGATCCCAAGATGTGCGAAGAGCTGAGAAAGAACCGCTGTGTCAGCCGGGCTGTGATCATAGAACTAGACGACACCCACTGGCTCATCGAGGAAAAGCACATTCCCGACATCGAGAAACAGTGCGCCCGTTTGAACATTCCCATCAAGGTGGTCATCCATGGCTAACGATTCCCTCGACATCATCCAATTGTTCAAGCTGGCCGGCGAAAAGCATTCCCTGAAGGACATGTTCGCGCACTGGCTGACCAAAGACCAGCTCGCGGACGGCGAGAATATGCACGGCGTGTATTACATGGACGCGGTGACTGATCCCAAGAAGCGCGCCGCCGTGATAAAGAAACTTTCGCCTCAGGCCTACGCCCTGCTGGCGGTGCTGAGGAACTGCCGGGGCCTGCGCTACAAAGTCAATCCAGAGATCCCCTCCTCCCCCCTGGCCATGCTCGACATGGTCGGCAGAAAAAGCTTCGCCATGGCCTGCTGCGAGCTGCAGCACACCGCCACCGCCTACTGCCACGGCCTGAACCTGGACCATGTCGCCGAGCTGCATTACTACGGCGTGGCCTTCTTCACGGAGCCCGATCTCTGGCCGCCCGGAGTCTTCACAAAAAGGCACATCGAGAGCGAGATCACCCTTTCCCCCGCCTTCGAGCAGGACGAGATCCCGCTGCCCCAGAAAGTGCTGGAGGACATTTCCTGCTACGACCTGCCTGAGAACGTCAACACGGAATTCTCCGGCAAGATGTGCCGCTGGCTGGACAGCTTCATGAGCCTGGCGGAGAAAGGCCACCTGCGCTACTCGAACCAGCGCCATTTCTACGCCTTCAGCAGGGACATGCTGGAGAAGCATTTCGCCAAGGTCGAGAACCGCGACCTGCTCTTCGAGTACGTCCTGCGCTTCGGCATGGATTCCGGGCTCCTGTGCATGGACACTTCCGGCGTCATCGCCCCGGGCCCGAACCTTCCGAAATTCCGCCTCCTGCCCCTGGGCGCCCAGATGCTGAAGTACGTTGAATGGCGCAATACCTGCCCTTCCGTTCTCGTCAAGGAGAACGACTCCATGCGCATCGTTTCCCTCGAGCTATACCTGGTGCACATGTACAACCGCCTGCTGGCGGGCCACGCGGGAAAATGGCTGGCCACGGATGAAGTGCTGGAGAAGATGGGCGAAGAGCTGCAGAAGTGCTGCTCCATCGGCCGCAAGAAGAAACTCTGGGCCTGGCAGGACGTCAAGCTGAACCTGCTTTCCAAGGAGGAGCTGCTGGATTTCTTCAACCACGAGCTGCGCCAGCGCTTCTTCGTCCTGGGTCTCACCTACCACGGCACCGGCAAGGACGGCAGGGATTACACCACCCTGACGGAGCTGGGCGAAGCCCTGAACGGCATCGCGCCCGTGCCTAGCTACGACCCCAAGAACATCCAGCTCATAGTCAAAAGCGATTTCGAGATCGTGCTCATCAATTCCGGACGCTGGGACTACGTGCGCTATTTTTTGAGCCTTTTCACCGACATGGATCCCAAGTCGACCCACGCCAGCTCGCTCTTCCACCTGAAGCAGAAGACCATCAGGGAAGCCGTGGCGGCCGGCCGGCCGGTGGAAATGTTCATAAACTTCCTGCAGAAACACGCCACCGCCCCCATCCCGAAGAACATCCTGACGACCCTGAAGGACTGGGTGGTCTCGGAAGTGACGCTCCACAAGGACGCCTGCTTCTTCGCCTTCGACGATCCCAAGGACGCCCAGTCGCTTCTGCGCAAGCATCCCAAGGCCTTCTCCCTCATCGGCGACCGCATGCTTCTGTGCTTTATGAGCGACGAGAGCATCATGAAGCTCATGAGCTCCAACCGCATCAACGCCGTGGACTATTCCATTCCGGCCTCGGGGGCCATCACCGTGACCCTGGACAACGAAGTGGTCTTCAACAACACCAACGACTTCAGGATCCGGGCCCTGGGGCTCATGATAGCGGACGAAGTCGTCAGCGAAAACGGCCATAAATATTACACCATCTCCCACGACAAGCTGGCCGCGCTGCCCAACGCCAAAGTTTTCTACCAGCGGCTTTCCCGCCTTTTCTCCCCCGACACGGCCCTTGTCACGAAGCTGCGCATCATGCGGGGCATGGGTCTCGTCCCGGGCCGCGGCCCGGTCACCGTCCTTCTGAACTGCCCCACCAAGACCAAGCAGCAGCTGCAAAGCTCCAACATTTCCTGGTACCGCAGTTTCAGCGCCCAGATAGGCCTCGGCCAGTTCGTGGTGAAGGAGGAATACGTCCCCGAAGTGCGCCAGGCCCTCGGCCAGATCACCGACAAGCGGGCCGTCCTGCAGACTTTCCAGATGATTTAGAATATAAGCATGCCTAATCTTTCAAACCCGGTCATAGTCCAAAGCGACCTCTCCATCCTGCTGGAGGTTGACAATCCCCTTTTCGGGGAAGCCAGGGACGCCCTGGCGCGCTTCGCCGAACTGGAAAAAAGCCCGGAGCACATCCACACCTACCGCCTCAGCAACATTTCTCTGTGGAACGCCATCGCCTCGGGCCTGACCCCCGAGGAACTGATCGCCCTCCTGGAACGCTATTCCAAATTCCCGCTGCCCCAGAGCATGCTCCACAACATCATGGACGTCAGCTCCCGCTACGGCAAGCTCGTCCTGACCCCCGCGGAAGCGCCCTGGCTCAGGCTCTCCTCCACGGACGACATGGCCGCCCGCTACGTGGCGGCGCACCCCAAGATCTCCTCGCTGCTGGTTCCCGACCCCGAGAATTACGGCGGCGATCCCTCCTGGCTGGTGGACGAGAAATACCGGGGCGAGATAAAAAGGCTGCTGACCCAGTTCGGCTATCCCGTGAAGGACCTGGTGGGCTACGAGCCCGGGGACGCCTACCGTTTCCATCTGAAGCCGGAAAGCGAGAGCGGCTTCGCGATCAGGAAATACCAGGACCTGGCGGTGGAGAATTTTTACAAAGGCGGCTCCGTGGAGGGCGGCTGCGGCGTGGTGGTCATGCCCTGCGGCTCAGGAAAGACCATCATCGGCATCTGCGCCATGGCCAAGCTCCAGACCTGCACCCTCATCCTGAGCGCCAACATCACGGCCCTCAGGCAGTGGCGCCAGGAGCTGCTGGACAAAACGGACATTCCCCCGGAGGACATCGCGGAATATTCCGGCCAGGTCAAGAACATCGCGCCAATTACGCTGGCCACTTACCAGATCCTCACCTACCATCCGGAGAAGAACTGCGACAATTTCCCCCACTTCAAGATCTTCCACAAGCGCAACTGGGGCCTCATCATCTACGACGAGGTCCATCTCCTGCCCGCGCCGGTCTTCCGCATAACCTCGGACATCCAGGCCCGCCGCCGCCTCGGGCTGACCGCCACTTTGGTCAGGGAGGACGGCAAGGAAAGCGACGTCTTCAGCCTGGTGGGCCCGAAGCGCTACGACGTTCCCTGGAAGGAACTGGAGAGCCAGAACTGGCTGGCCTCCGCCTGCTGCACGGAAATACGGGTGCCCATGCTGGAGGAGGTCAAGTGCGACTACGCCGTGGCCACCGACCGCGTGCGCTTCCGCATCGCCTCGGAAAACCCCGCCAAGACTGAGTGCGTGAAAATGCTTCTGAAGCGCCACCAGGGCTCCCACATTCTCATAATCGGGCAGTACATCGGGCAGCTTCAGAAACTCTCCAAGGAGCTGGACGTTCCCCTTCTGACCGGCTCCGCCTCCCAGGAGCGCCGGGACCGCTTTTACGGCATGTTCCGCCGCGGCGAGATCAGCGTGCTGATGGTCTCCAAAATCGGCAACATCGCCGTGGACCTGCCGGACGCCAACGTGGCCATACAGATCTCCGGCACATTCGGATCACGCCAGGAGGAAGCCCAGAGACTGGGCCGCATCCTGCGCCCCAAGGCCGGATCCAACGAAGCCTATTTCTACACCATCGTGACCCAGAACTCCATGGAGCAGGACTTCGCCCTCAACCGGCAGATGTTCCTGACTGAGCAGGGCTACGAATACCGCATCGAGAAATTCAGCAAACCGATAAACAACAAAAAACCCAAAAAACCATGAAAACTCTAGGCAACATTCTTCTCTCCATCTTCTTCTTCCTGGCCCTGGTCTTCATCCTGTTCCTCCTCTTCAAGGGAGCCCAGTTCCTGTCGGCCTTCATGGCTCCCCTGACCTACGTTTCGCCCACCGTCATAGGCATAGGCGTGATACTTGTCCTCCTCTCCCTGATACCGGGCTTGAAACGCCAGCTGCTGCCTCTCATCCTGATCGTGTCCTACATCCTGGGCTTTTTCCTTTTCATCTTCTCCGCTTTCATGACGCTGTGCGTCTTCCACTGGGCCTGGCTGCTCATCGGCATCCTGCTCTGCGGCTTCGGCATCGTGCCCATCGCCATCATCGCCTGCATCTTCTCGGCCGCCTGGCCGGCCCTCTGCCACATCCTGGTCATGCTGGTGGCGGCCAGCCTTTTCCGCTGGTACTTCGTCAGCCAGGCCGTGAAGCTTGGGCCGGCCGGCGCCCCCAAGGAAGCGGACGCCACCGTGCAGTGAGCCGTGTGGAAAAAACAGGGAAAATTGAATATAATAAAAACGCTCATACTTTCACAACCTCAACCAACAGGAGAAACACATGAACGAATTCGTTAGCTTCTTCACCAACATCCTGAACTTCAGCGGCAACGCCAGCAGGAAAGAATTCATCATTCCTCTGGTCGTCATCCTGATCCTCAGCATAATCCTCGGCGGTGTGATCGGCGGTGTCATCGGCACGATCCTTTCCATCATCGTCTTCATTTCCGCGCTTTCCGTGTCCGTCCGCAGACTTCACGATTGCGGCCACTCCGGCCTCTGGGTCCTGCTTTACCTCATCCCCATCGTGAACCTCATCCTGATCATTTACCTCTGCGTCAAGCCGGGCAAATAAGCTGAGCTTCGAGCGAACAAAAAAACGGCTCCCGCGAGGGAGCCGTTTTTTTATGTTCCTGTTTGAAGTCCGGCGGTTTTATTTCCCGTCCTCGTAGCCCAGGAAGCGGGCCCTTTTGTCGATGAAGGCCTCCTTCTTCCTCAGGGAGCGCAGAGTGTCCTCCACGTCGTTCTCCACCGCCAGGGCGAAGATCTCGCCCTCCGCGGGCGCGGGAACGGCGCTGACGTAGATCTCGTCATCCGAATCAAGGTCGATATCGAAAGTGTCGGCGGGCTTGGGGGCGCTCTTGAGGCACTCCTGGTCTATCTCCAGGGCCTCCACGTGGAGCATGGCGCATTCGCCGCTCTTGGGCGTCTCGGAGGCGCAGCCGGCCAGGATGGCCGTGACCGCCAGGGACAAAAATAAAGTCGCAAAACGCATTTTTTATTTTCAGGGGAAATAGGGTTCGTCGAAACTGTCCTGCCGCAATGTCACAAGGGAACCCTTTTCCAGCTCGGCCATGGCTTTCTCAGCCTCGTCCCAGGAAAAAAGCTTGTTTTCACACACCAAAGACAGACCGCCCTTGCCAGTCAGATCGAAGATCTTTGCCAAGGCTTCTTTCTGACAGACGGTGCCAAAATTAAAGCAAAATCCCTTGCGCAATGCAAGGGGGCTCAGGCGCGGCCTCGACCCCGGGCGGAGCGAAAGGATCCTGACGGTCCCGCCCTTTTTCACCCTAAGCGCGGCCTTTTCAAGAACATTGTCGTCGGCTTCGCAGCAGACCGCCGCGTCCGCCTCCCGGCCTTCCTCGGCCGGCGCGCAGCCGCTCAGGGGCAGCAGTATCCTGGCAATCTCGGCTTGGGGACCCGTTCCCAGGACGACCGCGCTCCTGCCCTCGCCGATCTCCTCCAGGGCGCCCAAGACTTCCGCCCAGAGCGGCAGCAGGGCCATTTCCCCATAGCTGGCGGCCACGGATGGGGCGAAAACGCGTTCCGCGGGCCAGACCAGAGATTCCGCCGCCAGGCCGGCCTTTTCGGGATCATCGTTCCACAATATCACCGGCTGTCCGGGGACGAAGCCTTCCGCGGCGCTCTCCTCGATTATGCCGGCGGCGGTCTCGCCTATGGCGCAGGGAACCGCCATGCTGTTTTCCAGATAGGCGAAACGGGACTTTCCGCCCAGCGTGACCGCCCGCACGGCCACTCTCGCGCGGCCCTCCGGGAGCTTTTTGGGACGGGGCCATTCCTCGTCGCGGATGTCTTTCGGTCCGTAATAAGCTAAAACGCGCATCTTCTCACTTCAGGTCTTCTATTATGGCCCGCGCCGCCCTCTTCCCGGCGCCCATGGCCTTGATGACTGTGGCCGAGCCGGTCACGATGTCGCCGCCGGCGTAAACTCCTTTCTTGTTCGTGCGGCCTTCCTCGTCGGCTATGATGTAGCCGCGCTCGTTGCAGGCCAGGTCGGAAGTGGTCTGGCGCAGCAGCGGGTTGGCTTCCGTGCCCAGGGCCACGATGGCCGTGTCCACGGGCAGCTCGAATTCCGAGCCGGGCACGGGAATGGGCCTGCGGCGGCCGCTGGCGTCCGGCTCGCCCAGTTCCATGCGCAGCAGGACCACCGACTTCAGGCGGCCGTTCTCGTCGCCCAGGAAGCGCACGGGGTTGGAGAGCAGCTGGAATCTCACGCCCTCTTCCTCCGCGTGGTGGATCTCCTCGCTTCTGGCGGGCATCTCCTCCCGGGAACGGCGGTAGACTATGGTCACTTCCTCGTAGCCCATTCTCAGGGCCGTGCGGGCGGAATCCATGGCGGTGTTGCCCGCCCCGAAGACCGCCGCCCGCTTACCCTTGATGGGAGGCGTGACCGCGTCGTCCCGGTAGGCTTTCATAAGGTTCACCCTGGTCAGGAACTCGTTGGAGGCGTAGACGCCGTTCAGGCTCTCCCCTTCTATGCGCAGGAATTTCGGATAGCCGGCGCCGCTGCCGATGAAGACAGCCTGGTAGCCCTCCTCCTGCAGTAGCTCGTCAATGGTGTACAGCCGGCCGATGAGGGAGTTGAGCCGGAACTCCGCGCCCATCTTTTTCAATCCTTCGATCTCCGCGGCCACGATGTCCTTGGGCAGGCGGAATTCCGGAATGCCGTAGACCAGGACGCCGCCCGGCTCGTGCAAAGCCTCGAAGACCGTCACGGCGAAGCCGGCTTTCAAAAGCTCGTAGGCGCAGGCCAGCCCGGAGGGGCCGGAGCCCACCACCGCCGCCCGGCCCTTTTCGCCGGAAAACTTTTTCTCTTCCCCGCCCGCGGCGTTCTTCCTGTGGTAGTCCGCGGTGAAACGCTCGAGGCGCCCTATGGCCACCGGCTCGCCCTTCACGCCCAGGACGCATTTGCTCTCGCACTGGGTCTCCTGCGGGCAGACGCGGCCGCAGACGGCGGGCAGGCTGTTGTCGCTTATGAGGGAGGCGTAGGCTCCCTCCGGGTCGCGCCGGGACAGGGCTGCGACGAATTTCGGAATGTCCACCCGCACGGGACAGCCCGTGACGCAGCGGGGGTTGGGGCAGTTCAGGCAGCGGGAGGCTTCCAGGTAAGCTGTCTCCTCGTCGTAGCCCAGGGGAACTTCCTCGAAATTGTGCCTTCTTATTTCCGGCTTCTGCTCAGGCATCTTCTGCCTGGGGATCCTCATCTTTTCCTGGTTCGTCATACCAAGCCCTCCTCCTGCGCCCGCAGGCGGCAGACATGCTCGTGCTCACGGTAAAGCCCGGAGCGCCTCCGCAGCTCGTCGAAGTCTATTTCGGCGGCCGGGAATTCCGGGCCGTCCACGCAGGTGTAGCGGATCTTNNCCGCACATGCCCGTGCCGTCGATCATGATGGAGTTGAGGCTGCAGGTGGCCGGGACGCCGAATTCTTTGGTGAGACCAGCGCAGGCTTTCATCATGGGTATGGGGCCCACGATGAACACGTGGTCCACGCCGCCTTTTTCCAGTTCCCGGCGCAGGGGCGCCGTCACCAGGCCCTTCTCGCCGTAGGAGCCGTCGTCCGTGGCGATCGTGACCTCGTGGCAGGCTTCCCGCATTTCCTTTTCCAGGATCAAAAGCTCCCGGGTCCTGGCGCCCAGAATGCCCAGGACGCGATTTCCGGCCTCTTTCAGGGCGGCGGCTATAGGGAGCAGCGGGGCGGTGCCTATTCCGCCGCCTACGCAGACGCAGGAGCCGTTGACGGGGATGTCAGTGGGGCGTCCCAGAGGTCCGAGCAGGTCGCGCACGCTGTCGCCGACTTCCAAACTGGCCAGCTCCATGGTGGTGTAGCC
>DBWD01000106.1 GCA_002308555.1 bacterium UBP3_UBA1247 | reverse complement strand
GCCCGGAAGCTCTGCGAAAAGCTCAAGGAGAACATCCCGCGCCAGCTCTTCGAGGTCCCCATCCAGGCGGCGATCGGCGGAAAGATCATCGCCCGCGAAACGGTGAAGGCCATGCGGAAAGACGTGCTGGCCAAGTGCTACGGCGGCGACATCACCAGGAAGCGCAAGCTTCTGGAAAAGCAGAAGGAAGGCAAGAAAAAGATGAAGCAGATCGGCAAGGTCTTCATCCCCCAGAAAGCCTTCATAGAAGTTTTGAAAGCGGAAGACTGACAGGACATGCAGGAATACGTTCAGGAAAAAAAGACTGTGGCGCTGGGAGCCGGATTCGGAATGTTCGGCTACGCGCTCTCCACGCTCATGGGGCTTCTGACCAACGTCATCCTCTACCGCCGCTTCGACATTTCCTCGGAGGTCAACGTCTGGGTCCTGGCTTTCTCCTTCTTCGCCATCCTCGAACCCTTCGCCAGGCTTGGCCTTTCGGACGGCGTCCAGCGCTTCATCGGCGTGCACTGGGTGGACAAGGACTGGCGGAAGATCAAAGGCGTCATCAGGGGGGCCTTCCAGCTGTCTCTGTCCGCCTCGCTTCTGATGATCCTCTGCGTTTGGCTTCTGGCGCCTCGCATCGCCTCCTTCTACTCCGGCTCCGATTCCTCCGCCCTGCTTCTTTGCAAGGTCCTGCGCTGCCTTTCCTTCTATCTCATCCCCATCGCCCTCACCACCATCTCCCTGGCGGTGCTGAGAGCCCTGAACGACATCAGGCACTCCGTCTGGATCGAGACCCTCTGCCAGAAACTGGGCTGGTTTCTGGTGGTCCTGGGCGTGAGTTTCCTGCCTCCCGACGAAAACAGGATCATGGGCCTTGTCTGGGGCATGGTCGTCGTCAACCTGCTGGCCTTTTTCATCTCCGTCCGCTGCTACAAGTTCAACGCCCCCAAGCTCGGGGAAGTCTCTCCTGTCTACGAGCGGAAAGAACTCTTCTTCTTCTCATTCCCGCTGGTATTGCAGTCCGCCATTCTGATCTTCATGAAGAAGTGCGACATCATGATGCTGGGCTATTTTTTCAACGAGGAGAACTATTCCGCCCAGTACAACGCCGCCGGCATCGCCACCCTGGTCATCGCCAACATTCTGCTGGCCTTCTCCTCCCTTTTCGCGCCGCTTATCGCGAAAGTCAGCGAGAAGAAGGACTACCAGAAGATGAACGAGTTGTACAAGACGGTCACCCGCTGGATGCTCTACATCACCATGCCCGCCGCGGCCATGATGCTGCTCTTTCCCGAACTGATCCTGGCGGTCTTCAAGCTCCCGGCCACCCCGCTGCTCATCTCCAGCCTCCGGGTCCTGGTCTGCGCCCAGATCGTCAGCACTTTGGCCGGCCATTCCGGCACCATGCTCATAATGTCCGGGTATTCCCGCATGATCCTGTACATTAACGTGCTGGCGGTCTTCGCCAACGTGCTCATGAACGCCCTGCTCATACCATCCTATTCCATGTTCGGCGCGGCCCTGGCCACTTTGATCGCCATCGCGATCCGCAACTGCCTGGCGGTGGTCTGCACCATGATCTTCGTCAAGAGCCAGCCCTTCAGTTTGGCCACCATCACCATATCCCTTACCGCTTTCATAAGCGGCCTGCTCGCCTTCCTGGTCTTCGGCTTCCTGAACGGCGTCCTGCCCGACGCCGCTTTCTTCGGGCGCTGGGTCTTCCAGCTCCTGCTCGCCGGCTTCCTCTTCGCCCTCTTCTATCTTCCTCTCACCGCCCTTTTCATGCACAGGGACGACCGGAGCTTCCTCCTGGAGGAAGTTATCCCCCGTTTCAGGCGCTGTTTCAAGGATTGAGCGTCCCGCGCTTTTTTGATTGCAAAGAGCGGGGGCTTTTGGTAGAATAATTAAAGTTATAGTATTCTCATTTTAGCCATTCGCAAATTTCAAAGGAAAACGGCAAATGCGCAACATATTTCTTCTGATCGCTCTGGCCTTCTGCGTCTACTTCGGTTCGTCTCTCTGGACCTTTACCGATCCGGCCTCCTTCAAGGTCGTGGCCAATTACATCCCGCTGGCTGTCATGCTCCTGACCTTGGTCGTGGGCCTCATACACCTGCGCTTCGCCCTGACGCTGACCGTCATTTTCATATTTTTCTGCGGCAACCTGGCCATCTTCGACCAGATGCTCTACAGGGTCTGCTCCTGCTGCGGATGGGAAACCTTCCTGAACGGAGTGAGCGTCGGCCCCTCCATGAAGTTCTTCCAGTTGGCGCCCATCTCCTACGAGTGCATAATACTGGCCCTTTTCGCCGCCTGGGCCCTGACCCGCTTCTTCGGCAATCCGGAGCTTGACTTCGAGGTCAACCGCGCCAGGACCGCCAGGCAGATGCACCTGCCGATCTTCATTTTCGGGCTGTCGGCGGTCATTGCGGCCCTTTACGCCGTCCTCTGCAGCGGCAACGTTTTCATGCCCGGGTTCTTCCCCAAGATCCAGAACATCCTCTGCTCTTTCCCCTTCCCCTTCTTCCACAAGACCGGGGTCCAGAACCTCGCGGCGCTGCGCAACGCCACTTTGGTCATAGAGCTTATCGCCCTTTACACCGTGGTGGTCAACGAGGTCTGGTCTGAAAAACACATCAAATTCTATCTCGGCATCCTGCTGCTGCTGGCCCTCGGCTCCGTCTTCGTGGGCGTCTTCCAGCGCCTGACTCTGACCGGCTTCTCCAATTACGTCTACCGCTACACCAGGGAAGTCCACGCCACCTTCACGGATCCCAATTCCTGGAGCGTCTTCCTGCTCTCCATACTGCCCATCGGCCTCGGCCTGCTCTTTGCCGGCATCGTGCCGGCCATCTGCGGCCTGGGCGTCATTCTGATCCTGCTCCTTGGCATCGCCCTTTCCGGCTCGAAAGTCATGCTGGTCTGGGCGGCGCTTTTCCTGCTGGTCTTCTTCGTGGTCAGCGTGGTGAAGATCTTCAAGGGTGGCAAGATCATTCCCCCGGTCTTCGTGGGCGTCCTTATAGCCCTTGCCGTGGCGTTCGCCGTGGGTTCTTACGTCAACGTGGACAAGGAGGAGCTGCTTTCCGCCAGGAACAATGCCCCGAACAAAGCCTATTCCGCCCAGAAGGACGTAGACAACCCCTCCGGGAAGCCCGTGGGCCTTTTCCACAACAGCCTGGCCACTTCCGTGGCCAACCAGATCGACTCCTTCAGGGAAGCCATCGCCAAGGAAGACCCGGACGCGAAAAGGATCAGGCCCAAGGAGAGCGGCTTTGAGAGCGACCTGTACCTCCGCACCAACCACAAGTCGGCCGACTGGATCACGGTCTGGAATTATCTTAAGCCAGCCAACGGCAACTGGGACATCCTGGCCCTGGGCTGCGGCTGCGGCAATTTCAAAAAGGCTTACCGCAATTACCAGCCTTCTTACGTCAAGGAGAGCCGGGGCGGCGCCAGCAACTTCCTGCTGCAGGTCCTGGCCGAGCAGGGCGTCTTCGGCTTCGCGGCCCTTCTCATCGTCACCGTCATTACCCTCTGCGTGGCCTTCGGCTGCGTGGAGCATACCGTTTCCCCCAGGACCTCCCGAGTCCTGGCCTGGATGTTCACGTTCCTGGTCTTCGGCTGCTTCTTCGAGAACGCTTTCTGCCAATATCAGGTCGCGTCCCTCTACTGGTTCCTCTGCGGCCTCATAATGGTCAACGCGGCCACCACCAACCGGGACTTCCAGCCCAGCTTCAAGGTGCTTTACGGCCTGCTGCTCCTGCTGCTCGTGGTCGGCGCCGTGGCGGTATTCTGGCCCAAGCTGGTGGAGGAGCGCTTCGAGAAGAGATCCTTCGAGTCCGCCCTGGTCCGCATGGAATCAAGCCTCGGCGAAAGCCTTACTGAAGAGGAACTGGAGAAGGTCTACGCCAAGAGCGAATACAATTTCCACTACAACCAGATGGGCCGCTGGAGCGACAAGCGCTCCTACATCATCGCGCGTCCAGAAAAGGGCAAATACGTCATGCGCCTGGACGTGGCCTGCGGCCAGCCCGACGTTTCCCCCGAAACGCCTTTCGAGGTGGAAGTCTTCGCCGAGAACGAGTCCGCCATGCGCTTCTCCTTCACAAATTCCTGCATCAAGACCCTGGAGTTCAACCTGGCCTCCTCGCCCCAGCTGAGGGCGCTTTGCCAGGAAAGGGACTTCATCGTCATCGGCGTCAAGAACAGCCGCACCTTCGTGCCCGCCGAGCAGTATCCCGCGCTCTCCAACATGACCTACAACGTGGGCGCCTTTGTCGGGAAGCTTACCTGGCATGAAAAGCAGACCCTTCCCAGCGAGGAGATGAAAGAGATCCCCGACGAGGAGGAGCCCGCGGAGGAGGTCCAGGAGACCCCCGTGATCGAGGCCGTCGAGGAAACGAAGGAAGAGCAGAAGAAGGAAATTGACGTTCCCAAGGAAACGATCTTCGGCGACAAGGTCGACGAGGAGCAGCTTGACGAAACCCTGAAGGAAATGAGCAATTTCGAGCTGGAACTTCCTCAATAAGCTATGCGCGTCCTCTTTGATGCCTTTCCCCTTCTGGCTCCCAAATCAGGCGTGGGCTATTACACCCTGAACCTTCTCAAGGCCATGGCGAAAGAGTATCCGGAAGACGACCACGTGTATTTCTACGGGCGCCGTTTTTCCAGGGAGATCCTGGAAACGGCGCCTTCTTTCGACGCGGGACTCAGGCTGTTTTTGAAAAAGCGGATCAGCAAGCCCTACCGCCTGACCCAGCCGATAAAGGAAATGTTTTTCCGCTTCGGCGCCCCCCGCCGCAAAGCCGACGTTTACCACGAGCTGAATTACGTTCCGCTGCCCTATAAAGGCCCCCAGGTGTGCACGGTCTTCGACATGTCCCTGATAAGGTATCCGGAGACCCATCCCGCCGACCGCCGGGCCTATTTTGCCTCCTATTTTCCCAAGCGTTTGAAAAACGCCGACCATTTCATCACCATCAGCGATTTTTCCAAAAGGGAGCTCTGCTCACTCTACGACGTCCCGGAGGAGAAAGTGACCACCGTCTATTTGGGCGGTCTCGAGGCCAAGCCCTGCGGCGCCGCCGAAACGGCGGTCTTCAAGGCGGAGAAAAAACTTCCGGAGCGCTATTTCCTTTACTGCGGCAATCTGGAGCCAAGGAAGAATCTGCCCATGCTCCTGCGGGCCTACGCCCGGGCCCTGGAAAAGGACAGGCTCCTGCCCTCCCTGATCCTGGTGGGCTCGCCCTCCTGGCTCTCGGAGGAGATCTTCTCTGTCATAAGGGAAGAAGGTCTGTCTGAAAAAGTCCTGCTGCCCGGCTACGTCCCCAAGGAGGATCTGGCCCTTTATTACGCCGGCGCCCTGGCCTTTTTCTTCCCCTCCCTGTACGAGGGCTTCGGCCTGCCCGTCCTGGAAGCCATGGAGAGAGGCGTTCCCGTGGCGGCTTCCTCGGGCTCCTCGCTGCCGGAAGTGGCCGGCGACGCCTGCCTGCTTCTTCCGGCGGACGAGACCGGGCTTTGGACGGAAGCCTTCCTGCGTCTGGCGGAGGACGACAGTCTCAGGCGTGAGCTTTCCGCGAAAGGCCTGGAAAGGGCGAAACTCTTCTCCTGGGGACGCGCCGCCCGCGAGACCAGGGCGGTTTACGGAAAGGTCCTGAGCCTTTACTTTTGACCGGCTTTCTGATATTATTCATGTACTTCCATCATTAACCATCAAAAAGGAATTTCATATGGCTTACAAGATCAGTGACGAATGTCTCAGCTGCGGCGCTTGCGCCGGTGAATGCCCCCAGGGCGCCATTTCCGAAGGCAGCGCTCATTTCCAGATCGATCCGGAAAAGTGCGTTTCCTGCGGCCTCTGCGCCAGCGTCTGCCCCGCCGGAGCCATCAGCGAAAACTAAAAAATATTACCGCTCCTTTCGTCTAGCGGCTAGGACATGTGGTTCTCATCCACAAAACAGGAGTTCGATTCTCCTATGGAGCGCCAAAATTCCAGACATCCCCAGCGGGATGTCTTTTTTTTGCCCCGTTTTCAAGGGCTGTTCCGCCCCGCTTCCGCCCCCTCCGAAGACCTCCTCCCAAAATGAAATGCAAAATGATATAATGAATCAATAACTAAAACTTGAACTGCATGAATACGGAAAACTATACTGACGCTCACAAGATCGAGCTCAACTGTGTCGGTTGCGGCCACGTGATGGAATTTTCGCTGCTGGACCTCAACCAGGAAACCAAACTTGTCTGCAAGGAATGCGGCAAGACCTACGCCTTCACGCCGGAACTGGCTGATCAGATCAAAAGGTTCAGCGAACTTTTGTCCACTGTCTACGCCTGCCGCGACCTTCTGGGCCAGGCATCCATCGGCGTCAAAGTGAAGGATGAGGAGATCAAAGTCCCCTACCAGCTGCTTCTCACCAGACTCAACGCTCTTTTAAGCCTCAAAGTCAACGACCAGGAAATGACTTTCCGTTTCCGGGTCAACCCGACTGCCATCTTCGACAAGAAATCGGAATGAAGTTCTTCCGCCGTCTCTACGACCTGGTCATGCGCTGCGCGCCTTCGCCGTACGCGCTGGCGGCCCTGAGCCTTCTTTCCTTTGCCGAATCATCGTTCTTTCCCATACCGCCCGATCCGCTCCTGATAGCCATGGCTTTGGCCAGGCCGAAGCGCGCGCTGTGGTACGCCGCCTGGTGTTCCGCCGCTTCCGTGCTAGGCGGAATCCTCGGGTATGTCATCGGAGCCTTCCTCTGGAACGCCACGCAGGATTTCTTCTTCGCCTACGTTCCCGGCTTCACCCCCGAAGGCTTCGAGGCCGTAAAGGTCCTTTACGACAAATACGGCTTCTGGTGCGTCTTCACCGCCGGCTTCACGCCCATACCCTACAAGATCTTCACCATCGCCTCAGGCGTCTTCAGCATGGCTTTCCTGCCGTTTATCGTTGCCTCCGCCGTCAGCCGCTCGGCCCGGTTTTTCCTGGTGGCCGGCTTGATAAGGATCTTCGGCGAAAAGATAAAAACTTTCATCGACAAATATTTCAACATCCTAACCATAGCGTTTCTGATCCTGCTGATAGGCTTCTTCGCCCTCTTCGGACTGCTGAAAGGCCCGAAACAGCAGGAGGACCAGGAACCGCAAAAGCAAAGCATAAGCGAGGTCTCGGAATGAAAAGAACTCCCCTGCTCTCATCTCTAATACTCTTAGCACTGTGCCTTAGCGGCTGCTCCGCCATGCAGCGGGGCGGCTTGATAGGCGGTTTAATCGGCGCCGGAGCGGGCGCCGGCATCGGCGCAGCCGGAGGCGGCGTGGGCGTTGCCATCGGCGCGGGCGCGGG
>DBWD01000140.1:19087-19221 GCA_002308555.1 bacterium UBP3_UBA1247 | reverse complement strand
GTCACCTTGGCGCCCGCCAGATCGCCGGCGCACTCCACGGTGATCTTCGCCTCGCCCTTGTCGATGTCAGATTCCACGTTGTAGCCGGTGATGTAGCCCTTGGGGGTGGTTTCCATCCAGACGCTGCCGTAGAT
>DBWD01000140.1:15297-19033 GCA_002308555.1 bacterium UBP3_UBA1247 | reverse complement strand
CCGTAGGAATTGCTGGGGTCCCAGGCGGTGACCACCAAAGTGTTCTCGCCGGACTTGACAAGGCCGGTCACTTCCACGGCGAAGGGCACGTTGCCGCCCACGTGGGGGGCGGCGGTGGCTTCCGTGCCGTTCACGAAGACCTGGCATCTCCAGTCCACCGCCTCGAAGTTCAGGAAATAGCGGGTCCCTTCCTTCACTTCCGCGAGCTCGAAAGTTCTCTTGTACCACAAGGTCTCGCTGGGGTCCGTAAGGCGGCCGACGCCGCTCAAAGCGGATTCCGGAGCAAACGGCACCAGGATGTCCTGCTGCCAATTCTCGTCTTTGGGCATCTCTTCGTTGATCTTCGTCACGGCGAATTTCCACATGCCGTTCAGGTTCGTCCATTCGGAACGGACCATGTTCGGCCTGGGATAATCCTGCCAGGCGTTCTCGGGAGTCATCTTTTCGCCCCAGGGGGTCATCATGCCGCCCTTGACCGGGGTGTAAGCGCAGGCGCTGATCGCGATCAGAGCCACTAAGAGAAACAAGCTTTTTTTCATATTTATCCTTAAGGTTTATTGTTTGCTTAGAATTCGGGCCTTTCCTGGGTGAAGATCTCGCGGAGCTTCTCCACCGGCACTTTGTCGGTCCTGTCGTAATTGTAGACGCCGTTCTGCTCCTGCTCCACGTCCGTCAGCTGGGTGTAGCAGAAGCCCTGCACGTGGGGCGCCTCCACGAAGCACTTGACCGTAGCCCTGAGCCTCTCCAAAAATTCCTCCGCGGTCTGCGGCATGCCGCCGTAGCCCCAGGTGTTGCTGGCGAAGGCTTTCCTGTCGGGAGGAATGAAGCCGATGCCGCCGATCTCGTCGACGACGTAGGGCTGGCCGTGATGCTTGGTCTCCTGCTGCTCCGGGAAGTTCTCGTAATAACGCCCGCTTTCGTCCGGGACCAGAAGTTCGGGAAGCTTGTCAGGCTTGTGGTACATGTGCACCGTCCAGATGTCGGTGGCGTAATGCACGCCGCCGGAAGCGGTGTTGACGGGGCGGGAGGGATCCAGCTGGGTGCAGAGCCTGTAACTTTCCATATGGCTGTTCTCGTGCTGCAGCCTGTTCTCGATGCCCCAGGTCTCGTTCCAGGGCGTCCAGGCCACTATGGAGGGATGGTTGCGGTCGCGGAGAAGCACTTCCTTCCATTCCCGCTTGTGGTTCTCGCAGGCCTCCGCCATGTTGGGGTCGCAGCCCCAGCTGGGGAATTCGCCCCAGGTCAGGTAGCCCAGCTTGTCAGCCCAGTAGTGGAACCTTTCCTCAAAAACTTTCTGGTGCAGCCTGGCGCCGTTGAAGCCCGCCGCCATGGACATCACGATGTCCTGCTTCAGGGCCTCGTCGCTGGGGGCCGTCCAGACGCCGTCGGGATAGAAGCCCTGGTCCAGCACCATGCGCATGAAGATGGGCTCGTTGTTGAGGTAGATCTTGCCGTTGGCGCAGTGGTATTTTCTCAAGCCGGTGTAGGACTTGACGGAATCCACGACGGAACCGTTCAGCACCGTTTCGAATTCCACGTCGTAAAGATAGGGATCGGCAGGCGACCACAGGCGCATATCCTTAAAGGACACCTCGTACTGTTTGCCTTCCTTGGCCTCCCACTCCCCTTCCGTCACGACCTTGCCATCGCTCAATACGCGGCAGCGGAACTTAAGACCTTCCGGAACTTCGTAGAAAGAGGGCGTCAGGTAAAGTTTCTTCGCGTCGATGTCCGGGCGCATGTAGCAGTCCGCCAGGCCTGCCATGCCTACCGCCTCCACCCAGACCGTCTGCCAGATGCCGGTTGTCCTGGTGTAGGAGCAGCCGTGGGACTGGTAGACGAAGCACTGCTTGCCGTAAGGATGGGTGCAGCCCATGTTGCCGAAATCCGAGCCACGGAGCCCCACCCGCATGACGTCCTCCACGCGCAGCACCAGATCAATCTCCTCCCCGAACTTGGCCTTCTCGGTGATGTCGTAGGCAAAGGAGCAGGCGCCGCCCAGGTGCTTGCCCACGGATTCCCCGTTCAGGTAGGCTTCCGACTCGTAATCCACGCCGCCGAAATGCAGGATTATTCTCCTGCCTTCCCAGTCCGGGGGCAGGAGCAGTTTCCGGTGGTACCACATTCCCTCGATGAAATCGTAATGCCCCACTCCGGAAAGCGGGCTCTCGGGACAGAAGGGCACGGTGATCTCGCTCTCGAAGCCCTTGCTCTTGAAAAGTTCCCTGCCCTTGTGGGCGCCGGAACGGGCGAAATCGAAAGTGTAGGTCCACTGGCCGTTAAGATTCAGCCAGCTCGGGCGCGTGAACTGCGGCCGGGGATGCTCGGGTCTCGGTATCATAATTTCCTTATATAAGATTAAAAAGAAAATAAATTACTCTCACTATAAGGAATTTTACCAAAAAAGCGGAAGCAATTCCAGCAATTCGGGGCTTGACTTTGAGGCCCCTTTATACTAAAATTCTCTTCACTATTTTGACAACTAGGCGTGTGGTGTAATGGTAACACTTCGGATTCTGGTTCCGCCATTCTAGGTTCGAGTCCTGGCACGCCTGCCACTATAAAAAGCGAAAGCGGCGTCTTCCGACGCCGCTTTTTTGTTTGTCTTGTGTTTTCGCCTTTTTTTCAGAACTGGGTCTGGGGACGGGCCGCGATGGAGGCCTTGCGGTCCTCGTTCTTGTCGAACTTGCCGGCGAAGATCTCCAGCATGACGCAGTGCGTCGCGGGGACTAGGCTGAAGTCGTAGAGGCAGGCCGGGATCAGAATTGTGTCGCCGGGATGGAACTCAATGTCCTCGAAGAGGCTGTCCGGGGAAATGATGGTGCCGTGGCCCTCCACGTTGCACAAAAGCCTGAACTGGTTGTAGGTGTAGTCGTGGATGGGTTCCCTGAAGGAGTACTTGTAAAGGGAGAAGCAGTCGTTCAGGCAGATCTTGGAGCAGAGGCTGTTCAGTTTCACTTCCTTGACGAAATCGTTCTGATCCTGGAATTTCAAAACGTCCAGCACTTCCTCGATCTGCAGGGGCCTTTCCTCGCCCTTGGCGGAGCCGCGGTTGTAGTCGTAGGCGCGGTAGGTGATGTCGGAGTTCTGGGAGACTTCCGCGGCGATGAGGCCGCGGCCCAGGCCGTGGATTGTTCCCGGGGGAATGATGATGGACTGGCCCTTCTCCACCGCGTAGGTGTGCATCACGTCCATGACGTTGCCCTTCTTGATGGCCTGCTTGGCCTTCTCGGCGGTGACGCCCGGCTTGAAGCTGCGGGAGACCACCGCGTTGGGCTTGGCGTCAACGATGTACCAGGCCTCGAATTTGCCGTTGGCGTTGTGGTATTTCATGGCGTAGCGGTCGTCGGGGTGGACCTGGATGGAAAGGGGCTCCTCGGCGTTGATGTACTTGAAGATCACCGGGAAGGAACTGTGCTGGTACTGGGCCGCCTGGCGTCCGTAGATCTCCTGGGGATGCTTCTTGCAGAGATCCGTCAGGGTGATGCCGGCCATGGGTCCTTCCGCCACGGAGGAGGAGTAGTTGGGGTTGTCCACTATCTCTATGGATTCTCCCACGGGGGAAACGGAGGGTGAAGGACGGTTGAAAAAACGGGTCAGGCAACGGCCGCCCCAGACTTTCGCCCGATAGTAGGGCTTGAACTTCATCGGATAGAAAACTGCCATTTGACTTTTACTCCTCTTTGTAGTATTATTGTCGTCGTTTTCCGTGGGGAATTAGCTCAGTTGGTAGAGC
>DBWD01000140.1:15130-15281 GCA_002308555.1 bacterium UBP3_UBA1247 | reverse complement strand
GAACCCGGTATTCTCCACCAAATTCCGTCTCTTGGGAGGCGGTATTTTTTTTGCCTTCCCCTTTCATTGCTTACCAGTGTAATATTTCCGCCACATGGGGCAGCTTGGGTTTGACCAGCTGCTTGATGGCCCTGGCGTACTGGACCATCTC
>DBWD01000140.1:14880-15059 GCA_002308555.1 bacterium UBP3_UBA1247 | reverse complement strand
GTCATGACGTTCTGGGTCAGGACGCCCCTGGCCTGCTCGCGGCAGACGCCTTTCTTAAGCAGCGCCTCGTATTCCCTGAGGCTCTGCTCGTTGGCTTTCCTTATCATTTCCCTGGCTTCCGCCTGGGCCTCGGGAGACATGGTGTCCTCGGAAGCCTGGCGGTTGTTCTCGCTCTGCGA
>DBWD01000140.1:12494-14827 GCA_002308555.1 bacterium UBP3_UBA1247 | reverse complement strand
CAGGTGCGGTGGCGGTGCCACTGGCTCCTCACGAAAAGCGGGCAGTGGACTATGAATGAAAAGGCCACGTGCTCCAGGGGGCTGGTGTGGCGGTTTTCCAGAAGATAGCGCATCAGGACCACGTCCCGCTCGCTTATTTCGGAAACGAACTTGCCGAAGGACACGCGGGCGGCGTTGACCACGGTGGTCTCGGATCCCATCATGTCCACCAGGCCCACCCAGCCCTGGCCGTCCAGGACCATGACGTGCTCCTTGGGAGGTTCGTTGACGTTCTTTGCGGTTGCTGACATTTTTGCTCCGGACAAATTTGATAAAGGACAATTTCTTTTTTCACTTCCATCTTACCATCCCTGTCAAACCCCGGCCGGAACTTTGCCCGTAACTCACGGGACGTGTTTTATGATAAAATAAATAACTAATGAAAAATACTGAAAAAGAAGAACAGCTTTTGAAAAGCGCCCTGGAGGATTCCCTGCGCAAGGTGGGGAACGTCTGGGCGCCCTGGCGGACGGCCTACATCGCCTCCCATCCCCGGGACGGCCGGTGCGTTTTCTGCGCCAAGGTGGAGGAAGGCCCGGAACACGACCGGGAAAATCTTCTGCTGGAACGCGGGAAAAAGTGCTTCGTCTGCATGAACGCCTACCCCTACACCCCGGGGCACGTTCTTATACTCCCCTACTCCCACGTGGAGACCCTGGACGAGCTCGACGAGGAAACTTACGCTGAATTCTTCGCGCTGCTCAGGAAGTGGCAGGGGATAGTCAAAAACAGCGTGAACGCGGGCGGCCTCAACATCGGCATCAACATGGGCAAGATCGCCGGCGCCGGCATCGCCGAGCATTTGCACATGCACATCGTCCCCCGCTACTTCGGCGACACCAACTTCATCACCACCTGCGCGGACACCCGGGTCGTCTCCCGCTCCCTCCTTGACATCTACGATCTTTATCTATCTAACAATAAATAAACCCGAAAACTATGAAAAAATCTAGCCTCACCTATCTGGAAAAACTTCTGAACGCCCCCAGCCCCACCGGTTACGAGGACGGAGCCAGGAACATCTGGCGCGCTGAAATGAAGACCTTCGCCGACAAAGTCTACGGCGACACCCACGGCAACAGCTTCGCTGTCCTGAACGAGAAAGGCAAAAGGAAAGTCATGCTGGCCGGCCATATCGACGAGATCGGCTTCCAGGTGCAAAGCATCTGCGACGGCGTCATCAAATTCCAGCCTTTGGGCGGCTTCGACACCAATATCATCCCCGGCCGCCGCGTCATCATCCACACCGCCAAGGGCGACGTTCCCGGCGTCATCGGCAAGAAGGCCATCCACCTCATGTCCGCCGACGAAAGAAAGAAGACCACCGAGTTCCGCGACATGTGGATCGACACCGGCATCTACGACGAGGAAGAGCTGAAGAAGACCGTGGAGATAGGCGATCCCATAACCTACGGCTACACCCTGGAAAAACTGGCCCACGACGTCTGGGTCGGCCGCGGCGTGGACGACAGGATCGGCGCCTTCATCATCGGCGAGGTTTTGAGAAATCTTAAAGGCAAGAACCTCGGCGACCTGGCGGTCTACGCCGTCGCCACCGTGCAGGAAGAGATCGGCTTGCGCGGCGCCGTGACGGCCGCCGGCAGCGTGAAACCCGAGTTCGGCTTCGCGGTGGACGTCTGCCACTGCCTGATGCCGGGCGTGGGCAAGGACGTGGTGGGCGACGTGACCATGGGCAAGGGCGCCGTGGTGACGAGAGGCCCGAACATCAACCCGAAACTCTTCGACCTGGTGGTGAAGACCGCCGGCAAAAAGAAGATCGCCTTCCAGCGCGACGCGGCCTGCCGCGGCACCGGCACCGACGCCAACGCCATGCAGCTCTCTTCCGGCGGCGTGGCCTGCCAGCTGATCAGCATCCCCAACCGCTACATGCACACCCCGGTGGAACTCTTCGACATGAAGGACGTGGAATCCGCCATCGCCCTCATGACCGAGACCATTCTGGCCGTGGATAAGAAAACCTCTTTTGTGATCTGATAAAAATGAGCGAAACGAAATATCACATTCCCCTCTCCTCCCCGGACATCACGGAAAGGGAGATCGAGGCCGTGGCGGACGTCATGCGCTCCGGCACCCTGAGCCTCGGCCCCAAGCTGCCTGAATTTGAGAAAGCCATAACCGACTACTGCGGCTCCAAATACGGCGTGGCGGTCAACTCCGGCACCTCCGGCCTGCACCTCTGCGTCAGGGCGCTGGGACTTAAGCCCGGCGACGAGGTCATCACCACCTCCTTCTCCTTCATCGCCTCCTCCAACTGCGTGATCTTCGAGGGCGCC
>DBWD01000140.1:7920-12401 GCA_002308555.1 bacterium UBP3_UBA1247 | reverse complement strand
CATGGTGAGAGTCATGGAAGTGGCCAAAAAGCATGACCTCGCCGTCATCGAGGACGCCTGCGAAGCCATCGGCGCCATGATCAAAGACGGCTCGGAATGGAAGATGGCCGGCACCTTCGGCGACTGCGGCCTCTTCGCTTTCTATCCCAACAAGCAGATAACGACAGGCGAAGGCGGCATCATAATAACCGACAACGACGAGATCGCGAGGCTGTGCGTCTCCATGCGCAACCAGGGCCGCGACGCCGGCATGGGCTGGCTGGCCCACGCCAGGCTCGGCTACAACTACCGCCTGAGCGACATGAGCTGCGCCCTGGGCACCGTCCAGGTCTCCCGCCTGGGCGAGATCCTGCCCAAGAGGGCGGAAGTGGCCGCGCGCTACACGAAGATCTTCTCGGAGGAACTTCCCGAGATCGTCCTTCCCTGCCCGGATCCCGAGAACCTCAGGCGCAGCTGGTTCGTCTACGTCATCCAGCTTCCCAAACAGTATACCGGCGACCAGAGGAACGCGCTCATTACGCACCTCCGCGGCCTGGGCATCGGCTGCAACCAGTACTTCTCCCCCATCCACCTGCAGCCCTTCTATGTCAAAGAGTACGGCTGGAAGCGGGGCGATCTGCCGGTGACGGAATACATGGGCGACCACAGCATGTCCATCCCCTTCTTCAACAAGCTTAAGGAAGAGGACCAGCGGATAGTGGTCTCCGAAATCAAGAAATGGCTTAAGGAAAATCCGGCCTGATGAGCGAAGGCAAAGGCGTCAAATTCTTGAAGGCCCTGGCTGAGCGCGGGCTTCTCCTGACCCTGGGGCTGGGGCTCCTGGTCAGGATCTACCTGCTTTTCGCGAGGGAGTACGTCATCGTCAACGACGGGCTCCTCTACGTGACCTGGATCGAGAAGATCTGCGAGCTGGGCTTCAAGGGCGCCTTTACCAACGCCTATCCCTTCAACCTTTTCCCGCTCTTCTGCGCGCTTCTGTACAAGGCCGGCCACGGGCTCTTCACCTATGAGACCGCCGCGCTGACCATCAATTTCATCTGCGGCCTTCTGTCGCTCATTCCGCCCTATCTTCTGGCCCGGCGCATCTTCGGCAAGATGCCCGCCCTGGTCACCGGCTTCTACGTGGNNGCCTGGCACCCCATCTTCACGGAAGTCTCCTGCCAGGTGCTGAGGGAAGCCCCCGCCATCTGCCTGGGGCTTTGGGCGCTGTACTTCATGATAACGGCCCTGGAGTCCTCTGACCCCGAGGAATGGAGCTACAAAAAGCTGGCCCTGAGCGCGGCGCTCATCCTTCTGGCCCTCATGATCAGGCTGGAAATGCTGGCGCTGCTCTTCGCGGGCTTCGCCGCGGTGTCGCTCTCCCATTGGCGGAAAGGCGCGGACAACAAGCTTGGCGTCCGCGTGAAGATCCTGGCCTCCTGCGCCCTGGCGCTTCTCCTCATGGGACTTTGCGCCTTCTCCGCCATCCGGGCCGTCAAGGGCCAGTGGGACTTCGCCAGACTGGACAAGATCTTTTCCGCCCAGGGCATGGGCGAGGAAAAATACAGCGTGGAGGATCCCCTGAAACCCTCCGCGGAAATTTACGACGCCCAGGGCAAGCCCATCCCCATGGCCAGGACGAAATACGCCTTCGCGCATCTGGCCTGGGACCACCAGCGCGCCCTTTTCGGCTACGAGATACTTTACAAGACCTGGAAGACCCTGCACCCCGTGGGGCTGGCGCTCCTGCTGCTGGCGCTTTACTACCTGGTCGTCAAGAAACCCCTGAAGTGGAGCGAGCCGCTGAACGTCTGCTCCGTGACCCTCACGCTGATCTTCGCCGCGGTCTTCTACCGCTACGTCTCCACGAAATTCGCGGTCTCCAACCGGCACATCGTGCTGCCCGCTTTCCTTTTCTCCGTCTACATGGGGCTCTTCACCCGCTACCTCCGGGTGGAAAGGCCGCTGACCAAGCTTTTGCTGGCGGTCTCCCTGGCCGCCGCTTTCCTGATGCTGACCTACAAGGCCTTCCGGCCCCTGGAAAGCCACAGACTGCCTTTGAAGCGCTACGGCGAGCAGCTGGCCGCCAAGCAGATCCTTCCGGAGAATTCCTTCCTGATCGAGGCGGACGGCCTGAAGCAGATCGCCTACTACGCCGGGGCCAAACACAAGATGTGGGCCTCCCAGACCTCCGAGGACCTGCTGGCGCAGCTCGGAAAAAAAGAGAACACTTTCCTGCTGGTGAACACCAGGGACGAATGGCACACCCCCGCCTTCCTGCCCATCGCGGACAAGCTGGAGTACCTGGATTCCCTGGAACCCGCGGACAAAAAATTCGAACTGAAACTTTACCGCTTGAAAAAGGAGTGAGACATGAAGATATTTTCCTTTAAGAATCCCAACCGCGCCCCGCTGGTGTGGCTCATGGTGACGCTGGACGCCCTGATGTGCGCCGCGAGCTTCCTCATCGTGACCTTCCTGCATTCCCAAAGCGCCAGGCAGCCCTTCGGGAACTACTTCGAGATGCTCTGCTACTGCCTGCCCACGGTGGTGGCGGTAAGGCTCCTGGTCTTCGCCTACTTCAAGCTCTACCGCAGCGGCTGGCGCTACGCCGGGCTGCACGATGCCGTCAACATCTTCAAGGCCGTCTCCATCAGCTCGCTCCTGGCTTTCGCCCTGACCGTCATCTTGAGCAGCAAGATCGCCTCCCGCCATTTCTACTATTCCCCCTACATCTTCATCCTGGACTGGATCATCGCCACGGTGCTCATCGTGACCATGCGCTTCTCCATGAGGCTCAAAAAAGAGTTCCTGGCCTGGCGCCACACCGGCCGGGAGAACGTGCTCATCGTGGGCGCCGGCGACGCCGGCGTCATGTTGCTCAGGGAGATCCTGACCAACATGCCGCAGTACGCCGTGAAGGGCTTCATCGACGACGACCCCGCGAAGCAGAACTTGATCATCCAGGGCGTGCCGGTATTGGGCACCAGAGCCGAGCTGGAGACCATCATCCACACCACCTTCACGGAGGAAGTCTTCATCGCCATCCCCTCCGCCTCGGGCTTCGCCATCAAGGAAGTGGCGGAAGTCTGCAACAGGCTTGGCATAAAATACAAGACTCTGCCCAGCGTCAACGACATCGTGGACGGCAAGGTGACCTTCTCCGACCTTAGGGAAGTGGACATCCTGGACGTGCTGCGCCGTGATCCCGTGGAGCTCGACGTTCCCGCCATCAAGAGGAACATCCAGGGCAAGAGAGTCCTGGTGACCGGCGCCGGCGGCTCCATAGGCAGCGAGATGTGCCGCCAGATCGCCGTCTTCAAGCCGGAGGAACTGATCCTGCTGGAACTCTGCGAATTCAACCTCTACCAGATCGAGCGGGAACTGAAGGCCAAGTTCCCAGAGCTTAAGGTCGCCCCCTACATCGCGGACATCAAGAACGAAGCCAGGCTGAGCGCCATCTTCGAGAAGCACCATCCCCAGATCGTCTTCCACGCCGCAGCCTACAAGCACGTGCCAATAATGGAGCTCAACCCCCTGGAAGCCGTCCTGAACAACGTCAAGGGCACCTTCCAGATCGCCAGCGCCGCGGACCGCGCGGGCTGCGAGGAATTCATCCAGATCTCCACGGACAAGGCCGTCAAGCCCAGCAGCATCATGGGCGCCACCAAGAGGGTGGCTGAGAAATTCGTCCAGAGCCTGAACACCATCAGCTCCACCCGCTTCGTCTCCGTCCGCTTCGGCAACGTGCTGGGCTCCTCCGGCAGCGTGCTGCCCCTCTTCAAGGAGCAGATCGCCAAGGGCGGCCCCGTGACCGTGACCCATCCCGACATGACCCGCTACTTCATGCTGATCCCGGAAGCGGCCCAGCTGGTGCTGGAAGCCGCCACCATAGGCGAAGGCGGCGAGATCTTCATCCTCAACATGGGCGAGCCGGTCAAGATCGTCGACCTGGCCACCCAAGTGATCCAGCTGATGGGCAAGCGCCCAGGCAAGGACATCGAGATCGTCTTCACCAACCTCCGCCCCGGGGAGAAGCTCCACGAGGAGCTGGTCTACGACGGCACCGAGGAACCCACGAAGATGAAGAAGATCATGGTCACCAGGACCGTGCCGGAAAACTACGAGGACCTCAGGGAAAAGATCATGGACCTCATCGAACTGGCCGCCTGCGGAAACGAGGAAGCCATGCGCGAGGAACTTTGCAAGATCGTGCCGGAATACACCCCCGACACCAGCGTCCTCAACGGCTGAGCAAAAATGGCCATAAGACCCGGCGACGAGATAGAACTGACTCTTCTGGACAACGCTTTCGGCGGCGAAGCCGTGGGGCGCCTCAACAACCTTGTCGTCTTCGTGCCCTTCGCCATAGCCGGCGAAAAAGTCAGGGTCAAAATAGTCAAGAAGAGAAAACGCATGCTCTTCTCCAAACTGCTGGAAGTGCTGGAACCCTCCCCGGACAGGACCGAGCCCTTCTGCCCCAATTTCGGGCGCTGCGGCGG
>DBWD01000140.1:2614-7875 GCA_002308555.1 bacterium UBP3_UBA1247 | reverse complement strand
TTCTGGAACTGCCGGAAATACTGCCCGTCATCCCCTCCCCCAAAAACACCCACTACCGCAACCGCATCGACCTCCATCCCGCCCTGGACGAATTCGGCGAGCCCTACTACGGCTTCTGCCTCAAGGACAGCGCCTGGGATATCTTCCCCCTTAGGGAATGCCCCATCTTCGAGCTGGAGGAGGATTTCTCCAAACTGCCCATGCGCATGGAGGACAAGCTTCTGGTATTGCGCACCCACAGCGGCGAGCCCTATTATTATTTCAAGGACAACCACAACCTGGTCTGCTCCGGGCCCTACGACCTGAAGAGCCGTGAGAGCCTGGGCGGCGAGGACGTCTTCTACGACGTGAACGGCCTGCGCTTCTACAATTCCTACAGCGGCTTCTTCCAGGTCAACCCTTCCCTGCTGGAGACTTTCGCGAAAGTCGTCAGGGAATTCGCCCAGCCTAAAAAAGAGGACCTTTTGCTGGACGTATACTGCGGCGCGGGCTTCTTCGGCCTCTCCCTGGCCAAGGACGTCCGGAAAGTCCTGGGGGTGGAGCTTGACCCCTCCTCCATCGCCTACGCCAAAAAGAACGCCGAGGCCGCCGGGCTGGCCAACTGCGAATACACCGCCGACTACGCGGAAAATTATCTCCACGGCCTGCTGGAGGAAGGCTGCCAGCCCGACGTCTGCGTCCTGGATCCCCCCCGCACCGGCCTGACCAACAAGGCGGTCTCCGCGGTGAAACATCTCAGGCCCAAGAAACTCATCTACATCTCCTGCGGCCCGCCCACCTTCGCCCGGGACGCCGCCAAATTCGCGGACGCGGGCTTCTATCTCGTGAAGATCCAGCCCCTGGACCTCTTCCCCCACACCAAGCACTTCGAGCTCATCTCGCTCTTCGAGTGGCGCGGCAAAGGTTTCGGCAACCCCACCAAGAGCGCGCTGAAAAAAGAGGAGGAGGAAAGACAGAAACGGGAAGAGCAGGCGGACGAGTTCGAAACTGACATGACCGGAGAAGCGAATGTCGATCTTTGAGATCATCCTGCTGGGCGTCTCCCTTTCCATGGACGCTTTCGCCGTCTCCATCTGCCAGGGCCTGACCTTAAAAAGCTTCAGCCTCAAGCACGTTCTCGTGATAGGTTTGTGGTACGGCGGATTTCAGTTTTTGATGCCCGTGATTGGCTTCTTCCTCTCCGCCCGCTACACCTCCCTTATCGCCAGCTTCGACCATTGGATCGCCTTCGGGCTTCTGCTTCTCATCGGCGCCAACATGATCAGGGAAGCAGTCTTCGAGAAAGACGAGGAGAAAAAACTCTCCTCCTCCCTGGCCTTTTTTTTGATGCTGAAACTGGCCGTGGCCACTTCCATCGACGCCCTGGCGGTGGGCGTTTCCCTGGCCATGATCCAGGACGCGATCATTTTTCCCGCGCTTCTCATAGGGCTGACCACCTTCACCATCTCGGCCCTGGGCGTGAGCTTCGGGAAACTTATCGGGACGAAGTTCAGCTCCAAGGCGGAAATAGCGGGAGGCGTCGTCCTGATACTGCTGGGCGTGAAGATACTTGTCGAGCACGTCTTCCTGAACAAGGCCTAAAAAAAATTCCCGGCGCGGGCCGGGAATTTTTTTGCTTCCTGTTTTCGATTCCTATTCGATGAAGACCGCGGCGGCCACCACCGTTTTCCAGAGGCCGTTCTTGTCGCCCCTGGCGGACTGGGTGCAGTTGGTGGTCCTTACGAAGCGTCCGCTCATGCGGTACATCTCTTTCCTTTCGTCCCAGTCGGCGTCCGGGTCCATGTCCACGCCCAGGGTGGTGGCCAGCATGGTGGCGGCCAGGTCCTCGGCGTATTCGCCGGCTGTCTCGTCGGTCTCGCCGTAGGTGTGGTGCTCGGACAGATAGCCGTAGTGGTTGCCGTCGGCGGGCTGGGCCAGGCCCACGGAAGCCACGATCTGGCGCCCGGGCTCGTTGGTGTCGATCCTGGCCATGACCGTGAAGGTTATCTCTCCCGGATTGAGAAGGGCGATGCCTTTCCTCCTGGGGATGATCTTGCAGCGCGGCGGCAGAATACTGGAAACGGTGACCAGATTGCAGGCCTGGATGCCGGCCATGCGCAGCGCGTCTTCAAAACTGCTGAGGCGGTCCTTGTGGACGCCCACGCCCTTTGTGAAGAAAACCTGACTGGGGATCATTTCTCTCGCGACTCCGATGGTTAGATTTTTAAGGGTTTAAAGATTGGAAGATATTTTAATATAACCGACCTTTTATGTCAAAGCGGCGGCGCCTCTCACTTGATGTGCTCCTTCAGGATCCCGACGAGCTTCTCACCGCCTTCCTTGGAGGCGGCGCTGACGCTTTCGTGGGTGATCTTCTCGCCGCCCTTCTTGGCGGCGTAGTTGCTCACCAGCGTGACGCCGGAAACTTTCGCCCCCATGTGGTGGGCGGCCTCCGCCTCCAGGACCGTGGACATGCCCACCACGTCGGCGCCCATGATCCTCAGCATGTTTATCTCCGCGGGAGTCTCGAAGGACGGGCCGTGCATGCCGGCGTAAACGCCCCGGTAGAGATGGATCCCCAGCTTTTTCGCGGCCGCCATGATGTCGATGTTGGCGTCCTCGTCGTAAAGCGTCGACATGTCGGGGAACCTGGTGCCCATCCTGTCGTCGTTGAAACCCGTAAGGGAGGAGACGCCCTGCATGTTGATCTGGTCCTCGATGAGCATCAGGTCGCCGGGCTTGAAGGAGGCGTTGATGCCGCCGGCGGCGTTGGTCAGTATGACCCGGCCCGCGCCCCAGATGATGAGGGACCTGAGAAGCCTGACCACCGCGGGGGGCTCGTGGCCCTCGTAAAGATGGACCCTGCCCCGCATCACCGCCGCGGTCTTGCCGTTGATCTTGCCAACCAGCAGCGAGCCCACGTGGCTCTGGACGGTGGAAACGGGAATGTAGGGTATGTCGCAGTAAGGTATCTCGACTATGGGCTCCACGGCCTCGCAGAGGCCGTCCAGGCCCGATCCCAGCACCAGCGCGTATTCCGGATCGATATGGCATTTGTCGTAAAGGAAAGCGCAGATCTGTCGTATCATGTCGTATTCAAGCATAAGGTCTCCTTTAGGAAATTTTCAGGTGGCGAACGTAGGATCCCGGATCTTCCGGCTCCTCCCCGATCAGGAAGATCTCCGAGATCTCCGCTTTTTCTAGCGGCCTGGAGGAATAGACCTCCATGATCGTCTCGCCCTTCTCGACTTTGTCGCCCAAATGTTTCAGGAAGCGCAGGCCCGCCTTGTGGTCGATCCTGTCGGTCAAAACGCGGCGCCCGGCGCCCAGTCTGATCAGGAACTGCCCCACGCCGAAGGTGTCGACTTTCCTGATGAAGCCGCTCTCGGAGGCTTTGTATTCCGTCAGGTTCTGGGCGGGCGAGAGGACCTCGTCCAGATTTTCAAGGGCCCGTTTTTCCGCGCCCTGGGAGGAGATGATCTTGAGGAAGCGCCCGTAGGCTTCGCCGCTAAGGAGAAGCTTCTCCAGCTCAGGGCGGAAATCTCTTTTCTTCTCCTCGGGGAAGGCAAGTTTGCACATGGATTCCGCCAGGCTCATGGTGACGTTGAAGAAACGCTCCTCAACTTTTTCTCCCCTGAGCATTCTTACGGCTTCCATGACTTCCACCGCGTTGCCTGCCCATTCGCCCAAAGGCTCGTTCATGTCCGTCAGCAAAACTTCCGTGCGCACGCCGAAGGATGTGGCAGTTCTGAAAAGCGAAAGGGCCAGCCGCTCGGCGTCCTCGAAGGTCCGCATGAAGGCGCCGCTGCCGTATTTCACGTCCAGCGTGAGACCGTCCAGCGTCTCGGTGAGTTTTTTCCCAAGGATCGAAGCGGTGATGAGCCCGACGGAATCCACGGTGCCGGTCACGTCCCTCAGGGCGTAGAGCCTTTTGTCAAGTTTCGCCACGTCGTCCGTCTGGGTCATGAAGATCGCGCCGTTCTCCCTTAAAAATCTCCTGGCTTCCTCCCAGGTGAACTGCTGGAACAGTCCCGGAATAGACTCCAGCTTGTCCACCGTCCCGCCGGTATGCCCCAATCCCCTGCCGGCCAAAGTCGGCACCAGAACTCCCATGCAGGCCACCAGCGGAAGAAGGACTATGGTTGGCTTGTCCCCCACGCCGCCGGTGGAATGTTTGTCGACGACGGGCTTGCCGTCATAATTCTCATGCGGGCGGTGCCTGCCGCTTTCCACTGTGCATTTGGTCAGGGTCAGGATCTCCGAGGGCTCCAGCCCTTTCAAACAGGCCGCCATGAGCCAGGCGGACATCTGGTAGTCTGCCACTTCGCCTTTCATGTAACCGGCGAAGAAATTCCGCAGCTCGCGTTCTTCCAGGACCTCGCCGCGCTTTTTCGACTCGATGACCTCAACGGGAGTTTTCATAAGGCATAGCAGCTCTTGCCGAAGGTTAGGGGCGGAAGACCCAGGATGTCGGAAACGGTTGCGCCCAGGTCGGCGAAGGTCTCCCTGGTCCCCAGCGCTTTGGCCTCCCTTCCGGGAGAATAGATCAGAAGCGGCACCCGCTCCCTGGTGTGGTCGGTGCCTTTGTAAGTCGGATCAAGCCCGTGGTCGGCGGAGATGATCAGATGGTCGTTGCGGCCCATGTGCAGGATAAGGGGGCCCAGCAGGCGGTCGAACTCCTCCAGGCAGTCCGCGTAGCCCCTGGGGTTGCGGCGGTGGCCGTAGAGCATGTCGAAATCCACCAGGTTCGCGAAGATCAGGCCGTCGGGCTGCTCCTCCATGGCCGCGGCCAGCTTCTGCATGCCGTCCGCGTTGGACTTGGTGTGCACGGCCTTCGTGACCGCCAGGCCGGCGTAAATGTCCTCGATCTTTCCTATGGCGTAAAAAGGAAGATCCGCCGCCTGCAGGGCGGTGAGAAGATTCTCGCCCCTGGGGCGCATGCTGTAGTCCCGGCGGTTGGGAGTCCTGGTGAAATTGTCGTTGGTGGTGCCCACGAAAGGCCTGGCGATGACGCGGCCGATCCTCAGCTCGTCCGCCATCTCCCTGGTCAGGCGGCAGACTTCGTACAGCTCCTCCAGGCCGAAAGCCTCCTCGTGGGCCGCGATCTGAAAAACGCTGTCCGCGGAGGTGTAGACGATGGGGAAGCCCGTTCTAAGGTGCTCCTCGCCCAGTTCCTTTATGACCACAGTTCCGCTGATTGGTTTGTTGCAAAGATAGCCCTTGAGCCCGGTCTTTTTGAGCCAGCGCTGCAAAAATTCCTCCGGGAAACCGTCGGGGAAAGT
>DBWD01000140.1:1628-2572 GCA_002308555.1 bacterium UBP3_UBA1247 | reverse complement strand
CGGTGGTGGTGTCCTTGCCGCAGTTTCTCTCCGTCATGCGGCCATAGGAGGCCATGGGAGCCTGCGCCGGCGGGCAGCCCAGGATCTCGCAGGGCTCGATGCTGCCCAGACCAAGTTTCTGAAGATTGGGGAGCTTCAGGCCGCCCACCGCCCGGGCGGTGTTGGCCAGGGTGGAGGCTCCCTCGTCGCCGTAGTTGACGGCGTCCGGGGCGTGGCCTATGCCCACGGAATCAAGAATGATGATGATGACGCGCTGTTTCATTTCCGCCTCCTCAGTTGTAGATGCTCCAATAGGATTCGAACTGTCCGGGGAGATATCTCTCCAGGGCCGAGCCTCCCACGAATTCCCTCAGGATGCTGTTCTCGGGAATAAAGGAGTCTTTCATGGGCTCGAAAAAGCTCAGTAGATGCAGAAGCTCGGAAGCCTTCGGGAAAGCCGGGCTCTCGTCCCTTATCTGGAAAAGCAGCGGCTCCACATATGGTTTCAGGACCGAAAGTTCGTAAAGGAACATGGAGTTGAAAAGCGCGTCCGCCTGGTCCTGGTACGGGAAGATGTTCTTGTATTCGCCTTTTCTTATGCTGCCCCAGCGCAGGATCGTCTGCTCCGCCGAGTGTCCCCTGGTCCGGGCGTCCCTGACGATCCTTCTGATCATGCGGGAATCGCTGGTGGAAATGTGGTGGTGGCGGTCCAGGTTCAAAGGCGTCAGGGGCGAGATGTAGATGCGGAAGACGCGCTCCCGGTCTATCCCTTCCGTCAGCATCGGATTCAGCCCGTGGATGCCCTCCGCGATGAGGATCTGCGTCTCCTTGAGGCGCAGCTTGGGACCTTCGCCCCTGGTGCCGGAGACGAAGTCGTAATGGGGCAAAATCACCTCACGGCCTGCGATAAGCTCGTTGATGTCATGGTCGAGAAGCTCGATGTCCATGGCGTGGATGCTCTCGAA
>DBWD01000140.1:335-1522 GCA_002308555.1 bacterium UBP3_UBA1247 | reverse complement strand
GGAGGAGGAGGGGCCCGCGATGAGGACGATCTTCACCTTTTTCTTCGCCGCGATATCCCTGGCGATGGCGGTGATGTTGGCGGCCTGGGCGGCTTCCGAGACCAAAATGCCTTCGTGCAGTTCGCCTCTTTTGACGATCTCGTTCAGCTGCGGCACGGTGGCCACCCCCAATTGATCGGCGAGCCACACGGCTTTCCTGAAAGCCGCGTCCACCATGGTGACGTGCTCCGCCATGGCTTCGGCCCTGGGCACGTCCGTGCGGCTGGTGACCAATATGAAGCCGTTGGGGCAGGCGATCAGGGCGAATTTTTTCAGATACCCCATGCTGACTATAAGGGGTCCGTGGAAGAAATCGAAATAATGGCCGACCCTGACGAACCAGGCTTTGTTGCTTTTTTCGGAGATCTTCTTAAGGAAATAGATCTTGTCCTCCTCCCATTCCTTCTTCAATATCTCCACGCCCTCCTCGATGGATTTCTCCTCGAAGACCACCGGAAGATCGGCTTCCACCATCTCCTTCATCTTGTCCTCGACTTTCTTGAGATCAGCTTTGGAGAACGGAAGCGAGGTGCGGCAGAATAATCCGCCCATGGGGCGGCGGTAGTCGGTGAAGATCTTCTGTTCCGGGAAGACCTCCTTGAAGGCCGTGACCAAAAGAAGCACCAGGCTGCGGTTGTAAATGATGCGGCCGATGTCGTCCTTCCTGGTCAGGGGCTGCAGGAAAACGTCCTTCGTCGGGGCGTATTTCAAGGTATGGATCCTGTTGTCGCACAAAGCCGCCAGGTAAAGGTGGGGATCCTCGGGATAGGCGGCGGCTATTATGTCCTTGAGACTGGTCCCCAGCGGCGCGGAGACGATCCTTTTGTCGGGAAGCGTTAAGTAGACGTCGGTCCTGGGCGTGGTTTCCTTTATTTCCGCCATGCTGACTCCTTTCATGTTAAAAAATGAACAAATAAATTTTAGCATTTTTCCCGAAAAGGCCGTGATAGGAGCGAGCGCACCCTACCAAATCAAACGCGGAATTTAGTATAATAAATAGATTATTAACATAAATAACTCAGGAAAAAACAACCTATGTCCGACATTTTGAAACGTGAGAAGATCAAAGACCTGTTTGCGAATTTCACCGAAGAGAGGGAAGTCCTCGTCAAAGGCTGGGTCAGGACCCGCCGCGACAGCAAGGGCGG
>DBWD01000140.1:0-328 GCA_002308555.1 bacterium UBP3_UBA1247 | reverse complement strand
CGGCTCCTGCTTCGACAACATCCAGGTGGTGGCCCCCAACACTCTCGCCAACTACGAGAGCGAAGTGCTGAAGCTCACCACCGGCTCCAGCGTGGCCGTCACTGGCAAAGCTGTGAAGGCCGAGGGCCGCAAGCAGAGCATCGAGATCCAGGCCGCGGAAATAAAAGTTTACGGCTTCGCCGACCCCAACAGCTATCCCCTCTTCAAGCAGCGCATGTCCGTGGAATATCTCCGCGACATCGCCCACCTCCGCCCCAGGACCAACATCATCGGCGCCATGGAGAGAGTCAGGAACTGCGCGGCCATGGCCATCCACGAGTTCTTCCAG
>DBWD01000119.1:732-4918 GCA_002308555.1 bacterium UBP3_UBA1247 | reverse complement strand
GGCTCGGGCTTCTTCACCGCCGGCTTGGCGGCCGGCTTGGCGACTTTCTTCGGAGCCGGCTTGGGGGCGGGCTTCGCGGCCGGTTTCACGGCCTTTTTGGGCACGGGCTTCACGCTCGGCTTCGGTACCGCTTTCACGACTTTTTTCGGCGGCTGCTTCGCGGCGGCCGCGGGTTTTTTGGCCGGCTTGGCCAGCGCTGCTTTGGCTTTACTGTTTTGAGTTTTGGTCACAGTGTTACCTTTGGGTTTGCTTTGCGAAGATCTCGCGTTAACTTTTTGGGTTTTCTTTGTCGGCATAAGCTCCTCACAAAGTTTGTTTAGGCGTCTTTCACAAGAGCGCGCAGTTGCGGCATGACCAGCTGATAGGCCGCGCCGCGATGAGAGATTAAATTCTTTTCCGTTCCGCTCAGCTCCGCCATCATCCGGCCGTCGGGCAGAAGGAAAACGGGATCGTAGCCGAAGCCGTTTTTCCCTCTCCTTTCCCGGGCGATGGTCCCGACGCAGTCCCCTTCGGCCACGAAGAAATCGCCGTTGGGGAAAGCGAGGCAGAGAGAGCAGACAAAGCGGGCCTGGCGCTGTCCGTCAGGCACGTCTTTCATGCGTTCCAAGAGTTTTTTTATGTTGGCGTCGTCGTCATGTCCCTGGCCGGCGAAACGGGCGGAATACACGCCGGGCGCCCCGCCCAGGGCGTCCACGCACAGTCCGGAGTCGTCCGCCAGCGCCACTTCTCCCAGGGCCTCGGCGGCGGCGACCGCCTTTATGCGGGCGTTCTCGCCGAAGCTGTCGCCGTTCTCCTCCGGGGCCTGGTAGCCGGGATAATCCATAAGGCCCCTGACGGTAATGTCAAGCTTGGCCTTGCGCATGATCTCGGAAAGTTCCCTGACTTTTCCGGCGTTGTTTGTGGCGAGAATGAGGATCATATTTTCGACGTCGTTATGTTTTCCTGTTCCTGGGCTTCCTTCAGGGTCCCGTCCCGCAATATCAGCGTCCGCCCCAGGGAGGAGAGCTCCCGGTTGTGGGTGACGAAAAGCATGGCGAAACCCATTTCTTTCTGGAGCTTCACGAGAAGCTCCGTGATCATCTCGCTGTTCTGGCGGTCCAGGTTGCCCGTGGGCTCGTCCGCCAGCAAAAGCTCCGGCTCGTTGATGAGGGACCTGGCGATGGCCGCCCTCTGCTGCTCGCCGCCGGAAAGCTGGGCGGGGAAATGCTTCTCCCTGTCCTTCAGGCCCACCGCGGCCAGCAAGTCGCGGGCGCGGGCGCGGGCCGCGGCGTCCTCGTGCCCGGCGATGCGGGCCGGCAGCAGCACGTTCTCCAGGGCCGTCAGCTCCGCCATCAGGTGGTAGAGCTGGAAGACGAAGCCCAGCTTGCGGTTGCGCAGCCGGGAGATCTTGCTGTCGTTCAGGGCGTAGAGATCCTCGCCGTCAAGCAGGACCTTGCCGGAACTCGGAGGATCAAGCGCGCCGATGATGTTCAAAAGCGTGCTTTTTCCGGCGCCGGAGGAGCCCAGGATCGTGGCGGCCTCGCCCTTTTCCAGGGAGAAGCTCACGCCCTTCAGGACGGCCACGCGGTTTTCCGCGGCGCCGTATTCTTTCACGATATCCTGGCAGACCAGAAGGCTCATAGCGTTATCTCCCCTTCAAAAACTTCCGCGGCGGGACCGGTCATGAAGACCGAGCGGCCTTCCCCGGCCCAGGCGATCTTAAGCTCGCCGCCGTCCAATATCACTTTGCCCTCGCCCGCCGCCAGCTTGTTCAGGCAGGCGGCCGTGAAGGTGGCGCAGGAGCCTGTGCCGCAGGCCATGGTCACGCCGGCGCCTCTTTCCCAGACGCGCATGCGGATCACGTTCTCGGCAACGACTTCCGCGAACTCCACGTTCGTGCGGTTCGGGAACATGGGATGGCGCTCCACCAGCGGGCCCCACTTTTCGACGGGGAACTTCTCCGCGTCTTTGACGAAGAAGACGGCGTGGGGGTTGCCCATGGAAACCAGGGTCATGGGGGGCAGCTCCAGCCCTTCCGGAGGCGGGACCGCGATCCCGCCGCACTCCGGCGCGCCCATGTCGACGCGGACGGCGTCCCCGGTGATCACGGGCTTCTTTATGCCGGCCAGGGTCTCCACGGTCATCTCGTCGCTTGCCACCAGCCCGCGGCGCCTGGCGAAGAGCGCGCAGCAGCGGATGCCGTTGCCGCACATTTCCACCTCGCTGCCGTCGGCGTTGTAGATGGCCATCCTGAGGTCCGCGACGCTCGAGGGGTAGAGAATGAGCAGCTGGTCCGCCCCGATGCCGAAGCGGCGGTCCTGCAGGAAGGCCGCCTCCTTGGCGGAGGGGCGCCAGTCCTTCAGTTCCCCGGTGGCGTCAACGACCACGAAGTCGTTGCCCAGGCCGTGCATCTTTGTGAACTTTATTCGCATGTCTTCTCGTTTCTAACCTGATCCTCGAAACTTTCCCTTTTCCTTATGAGGCGGGCCTTGTCCCCTTCCACCAGGACTTCCGCGGCCCTTCCGCGGGAGTTGTAGTTGGAGCTCATGGAAAAACCGTAGGCTCCCGCGGAGCAGACGGCCAGAAGGTCGTCTGCGCCGACGACCGGCAGCTCGCGGTCCTTCCCGAAAACGTCCGCGCTCTCGCAGACCGGGCCGACCACGTCGCAAACAAACTTCTCGTCTTTCTCCACCGCGGCCCTGATCTCGTGATAGGCCTCGTAAAGGGCGGGGCGCAGCAGATCGTTCATGCCCGCGTCCACGACGACGAAGTTCTTCCGGTCGGTCTTTTTCACGTACTCCACGCTGGTCAGGAGCACCGAGGCGTTGCCGCACATGTAGCGCCCCATCTCGCAGACGAAGGTCATGCCGAGCTCCTCGATGGCCGGCAGTATGTCCTTGACAAGCTCGGCGGGGGTGGCCGGCTCCTCGTCCTTGTAGACGATGCCCAGTCCGCCGCCGATGTCGAAATATTTCAGTTCGACGCCTTCTTTACGCAGTTCCTTGAGGAAGCCGGCCAGTTTCAGGACCGCCTCCTTGTAGGGAGCCGTCTCCGTGATCTGGGAGCCGATGTGGACCTGGGCGCCCACCGCATCCACGAAGGGAAACTTGGCGCTCATTTCCAGATAAAGCTTTTTCGCGGTCAGAGGAGAAAGACCGAATTTGTTCTCGCTCTTGCCGGTGGTGATGTACTCGTGGGTGTGGGCGTCCACGTCCGGGTTGATCCTTAATGCCACCCGGGCCTTTTTCCCGAACTTCTCGGCGGCCGCGTTGATCCTTTCCAGTTCCGGCTCGGATTCCACGCCGAAATAAAGTATCCCGCTCTTCACGGCGTACTCTATTTCCGCCTTGCTCTTGCCCACGCCGGCGTAGACGCACTTGCCGGGGTCGCCGCCCGCCTCTATGACGCGGTAGAGCTCCCCGCCGGAGACGATGTCGAAGCCCGCGCCTTCCTTGGCGAACAGCTCCAGGACGCTAAGGTTGCTGCAGGCTTTCACCGCGAAGCAGACGCGGTGGGGATAGGCCCCCAGCGCCTCCTCGAAATCCCGGCAGCGCGCCTTCAGATGCGAGGCGCTGTAAACGTACAGCGGCGTGCCGAACTTTCCGGCCAGTTCTTTGGCCGGGATCTCCTCGCAGTACAATTCCTTTCCGCGGTATGTGAAAAATTCCTGTTTCATCGCTTCCTTATTTCTCGAATGCTCCTTCCAGATAGGGGGCCTGCAGTTTCGCCAGCTCGGCGCAGCCGATCCTGCCGAGTTCCAAAAACTCCCGCAGCACGTCCTGGGGGAAAGGCTTCCCCTCGGCGGTCCCCTGTATTTCCACCAGCTCGCCCTCGCCGGTCATGACCAAGTTGCAGTCCACCTCGGCCCGGGAGTCCTCGGAATAGTCCAGGTCCAGCAGGCTCCGGCCGTCCACGCGGCCCACGGACACGGCCGTGATGGTACGTTTCAAGGGCGATCTTTTGATGATCTTTTTCTTTTTCAGGTCCTTTATGAGCAGGGCCAGGGCCACGAAGCCTCCCGTCACGGAAGCCGTCCTGGTCCCGCCGTCGGCCTGCAGCACCGTGCAGTCGATCCAGATGGTCCTTTCGCCCAAAGCCTCCAGGTCCACCGCCGCCCTGAGCGAGCGGCCCACCAGGCGCTGGATCTCGTGGGTCCGGCCGCCTATTTTGCCCTGGGAAACTTCGCTGGCTTTCCTTTCGCCGCCGG
>DBWD01000119.1:484-618 GCA_002308555.1 bacterium UBP3_UBA1247 | reverse complement strand
ACGCTGCCGGGAACGCGGTTCAGGTAAGGCGCCGTTATTTTGGCCTCTCTGATGGCGTCCGCGGGGCGCTTGCCGGCGCGCTCGATGACGATCTCCAGATCTTTCAGGCTTTTTATTTCCATTATCCTTTCACC
>DBWD01000119.1:0-407 GCA_002308555.1 bacterium UBP3_UBA1247 | reverse complement strand
AGGGCTTTTTCCTTGTCCACGTCGGCCGGCACCTGGATCTTGGCCCTGACTTTGCCGTTTATTTGCACCACCAGCTCGATGGTGGCGTCCACGGTCTTGGCGGGGTCGTAGGCCGGCCAGGCCTGCTTGCAGCAGAGGCCCTTGCCGCCTATTTTTTCCCAAAGTTCCTCGGCGATGTGGGGGGCGAAGGGCGAGAGGCACAGCACGAGGCTTTCCGCGTCTTCCTGGGAAAGCCCGCCCTGGGAGTCGTTCACGAAGATCATCATGGCGCTGATGGCCGTGTTGAAGCGGAAGGCCTGGATGTCCTCACCGACCTTCTTGATCATCTTGTGTCTTCTGACCTCGGTCTCGGGATCCTGGGGGACCCTGTCGCTAAGGACGAGCCTCCAGGCTCTCTGCAGGAAGCG
>DBWD01000055.1:4017-4227 GCA_002308555.1 bacterium UBP3_UBA1247 | reverse complement strand
AAGCCCGCCGTGGGAGCCCTGAGCGGCGGCTTCCTCCTGCCGGAATACAAGGAAGCCGTGCTGCTGGACGACGAGATCTTCCGCCGGGTCCTGAGGCGCCCGCGCCCGCCGAAATTCAAAGTCCGGCGCAGCGAGCCCATCGACAATTTGGCCACCATCAAGACCGGCTCCTACGTGGTCCACCTCAACTACGGCATCGGCGTCTACGAG
>DBWD01000055.1:0-3981 GCA_002308555.1 bacterium UBP3_UBA1247 | reverse complement strand
TGATCGCCATCCGCTACGCCAACGACACCATGCTCTACGTTTCCCTGGGCCAGGCCGGCCTCGTGGAGCGCTACATCACCGTGGGCAAAAGGGAGCCGGAACTGGACACCCTGGGCAGCGGGCGCTGGAAAAGCCGCTGCCGCAAAGCGGAGAAAGCCGTACTTGACCTGGCCTCGGAACTTCTGGAGCGCCAGGCCAAGCGCAAAGCCATCCCCGGCTTCGCCGCCCTGCCCGACAGCGACTGGCAGCTGGGCTTCGAGAAAGCCTTCCCCTACGCCGAGACCCAGGACCAGAAAAAAGCCCTGGAAGAGATCAAAAAAGACATGGAGGCCCCCGCCGCCATGGACCGCCTGGTCTGCGGCGACGTGGGCTTCGGCAAAACGGAAGTGGCCTTGAGAGCCGCTTTCAAAGCCGTGATGTCCGGCCGCCAGGTGGCCGTGCTCGTACCCACCACCATATTGGCCCACCAGCACCTGAAGACCTTCCGGGACCGGGTGGCCCATTACCCCGTGAAAGTCGAGGAGCTGAGCCGCTTCGTGCCCCAGAAACGCCAGAAAGAGATCGTCAAGGAACTGGCCGCCGGCGAAGTGGACATGATCATAGGCACCCACAGGCTTCTGTCCAAGGACGTGGCGATCCCCAAGCTCGGCCTCGTCATCATCGACGAGGAGCAGCGCTTCGGCGTCCGGCACAAGGAGAAGCTGAAACGCCTCAGCGCCCTCACCGACGTCATCTCCCTTTCCGCCACCCCCATCCCCAGGACCCTCTACCAGTCCCTGACGGGCCTGAGGGACATGTCCGTCATCAACACGCCCCCGGTGGACCGGCTGCCGGTCATCACCAACCTCATCAAGAAAAACGGCCCACTCATCAAGGACGCCGTCAAAAGGGAGATCCTGAGGGGCGGCCAGATCTTCTACCTCCACAACCGGGTGGAGACCATCGACCAGGAAAGGGAAAAGCTTGAAAAACTGCTGCCCGGCGTCCGCATCGCGGTGGGCCACGGGCAAATGCCCGAGGAGGACCTGGAGGAAGTCATCCAGGATTTCGTGGACGGCAAGTACGATTTGCTTTTGTGCACCATGATCGTGGAATCCGGCATCGACATGCCCAACGTCAACACCATCATCATAGACGACGCCCAGCGCTTCGGGCTTTCCGACCTTTACCAGCTCAGGGGCCGGGTGGGCCGGGCCGACCGCCAGGCCTACGCCTATCTCATCGTGCCGGAGCATCTCTCGTTGGACAGCCAGGCCCGCCAGCGCCTCCGCGCCATCATGGAGAACACCGCGCTGGGCTCCGGCTACCAGATCGCCATGAAAGACCTGGAAATAAGGGGCGCCGGCAACATTCTCGGCGAAAAGCAGTCCGGGCACATCGCCGCCATCGGCTTCGGCCTCTACTGCAAGCTGCTCGGCAAGGCCATCAGCCTGATCAAGGAAGGCCGGCTCCCGGTCCTCAAGGAGAACGAGGAGAGCGAGGAGGAGGACGAAAGCCTCTCCGAGGCGAAGGTGGAAAAAGGCCGCAAATTCGACTGGCGCCGGGAACTGCCCGGCATCTATCCCGCCGCGGAGGACGTCACCATCCACCTGCCCCTTTCCGGCGACATCCCGGAAGACTACATCCAGAGCCCTGTCCTCAGGCTGGACCTTTTCCGCCGCCTCAGCAACGCCCGGGGCCTCGGGGACATCCTCGCGCTTAGGGAGGAGATGAAGGACCGCTTCGGAACGCTTCCCAAGCAGACGGAAGTTCTCCTGGACATAGCGGAGATAAAGCTGAGAGCCCGCGCCCGGGGCATAGACTCCATCGAGGCCCCGGAGGGCACGCTGGTGGTGAGGCGCCACGGCAAAATTTACAATCCCTTCGGAAAGCTGCCGAAGGTGGACCCCAAGGACCAGGGAAAAACCATCATGATCATCCTGGCCTTCCTCTCCCGCATAGAAGTCCTGCCGGGGTTCCAGGAATAGCAATCGGAAAGCCAGGCTCGCTCAAACTTTCAGGAAGATCTCTTTCTTGTAGAGAAAATAGAGGATGAGCCAGCAGAGCGCGGTGTAAGTGACGCAGAGCGTCAGCTCCTCCAGTCCCCCGAACAGGGAGGCGAAGGCCCCGAAAAGAAATTTGTTGGTGTAATGGAGGCTGACCACGCTCTGGAGCATGTAGATGGTAATGGAATTCAGGCCGATGACCCGGAAGAAGGTCAGGTATTTCCCATAAGATCTGTAATCCGCCAGATAGTAAAAGAGCGCGAAGATCAGCGTGGAATAGCCGCCGGTCACCAGAACGAAGGAGGGCGACCAGAGCTTTTTGTTGATGGGGAAAGAGAGGGAGACCAGCAGGCCCAGAACAACGAGCGCCGCGCCGAAGGCGAAAAGGAAAGTCAGCTTCTTTTTGGGAAGGATATCCTCTCTCCTGACCGCGTCGCCCACGAGAGTTCCCAGAAGCGCGGTGGCCACGGCGGGAACGGTGCCGGCCAAGCCCTCCACGTCGAAGACGCCGGGAGCGGGCACGAAATCGCCGGGCAGTATGAAGCGGTCGACGAAACCCAGGATGTTCCCTTCCAAAGAGAGCGGGTCGCCCTGAAGCCCTATGAGCCCCGGCAGGTATTTCATGGCGGCGTAGCTGAAGGCGGTGATTAGAATGGCCAGGATCAGCCTTGTTTTGAAGCCGCAGTAGAGGTAGATGACGGCCGCTATGCCCCAGGCCAGGCCGATGCGGCCCAAAACGCTGGCGTACCTTAGATCCTGGAAGCCGTCGCAGAGAAGGCCGTTGTAAACAAGGCCCAAAAAGATCAGGACCGCGACTCTTTTGACGATCCTTAGAATGATAGCCAGTTCGCTTCTGCCTTTCTCCCTTTGGGAATTGAGGGAGAAAGTCGAGCTTAGCCCGGCCAGAAAAAGGAAAGTGGGAAAAACCGTGTCGATGAAAGTGAAGCCGTGCCAGTACGGGTGGTGCATCTGCTTCGCCAAAAAATCCCAGCCCAAAAGACTGAAAAGCACGGTGCCCAGCTCCTCCACGCCCATGATGAAGAACATGTCGAAGCCTCTGGCGATGTCCAGGCTCAGCAATCTTTTCTGTTTTTCCATTGCCCTAAAAAACAAGAAGTCCGCCTCGCGGCGGACTTCCTGTTAACGACTTAAAATTAGTCAACTTTGTTGAGGATCACTCTGTCGACGAATCTTTCGACGGCGCCCTCTTCAGTCTCGGCCTTGTATTCCTTTTCGAAAGCCTCGACCTTTTCCTGACCGTGCTTCAGATCTTTGCTGATGTCATAGGGAGTCACCAGGATGACGATCTCGGAATCCCTCTTGACGTCCACTTCGTGACGGAAGACGTAGCCAAGCAGCGGGATGTAACCGAGGACGGGCACGCGCTCGTCGCTTTTCGTGATGTATTCGCGCTTCAAGCCGGAAATAGTGGAGGTCTCGCCGGAGACGACGCCGACGGTAGCGGAAGTTCTGCGGGTGTTGACGATGGGCAGAGCGCCGGTCGTCCAGCCGACCACGCTGTTCACTTCGGCATTGACTTCGAGCCAGATACTTTCGGTGCCGATGATCGGAGTGATCTCAAGGATGACGCCGGATTGGACCTGCTTGTCGAGAGACTTGTTGGGGTCGCTGTTGTAGCCTTTGTAGTTGACGTTGTCGACGGATTCGATAATGGTGGTCTGGCCGTTCAGGGCGACCGCCTCGGGGCTGCTAAGAACTTTGGCGTGGCCGTTCCTGACCAGATAGTTGATGAAGTTGGCCATGGCCTTGGGGCGCATGCCGGAGAACTTCACGTTCTGGGCAATGTATCTGGCCCAGCCTTCCGGACCGGGCGCGTTGCCCTGGGTGCGGTTGTCCCAGTCGAGAGTCATGTCGACGCTCTCGGGGAGCGCTTCTTTCCAGGCTTCCAGAGCCAGGCCGAAGTTGAAGTCGTCGCTGTTCTCGATCTCGATGATCTGGCATTCCAGCCTGATCTGCTGAGGAGCCACGTCGAAAT
>DBWD01000052.1:6477-7574 GCA_002308555.1 bacterium UBP3_UBA1247 | reverse complement strand
TACGAATTCTCCTACGCTTCCGATTTTTGCAAGGAACTGGAGAAGGCCGGGCTCAAGGTGGTCGGCCTCTCCCCGGACAAAAAGCTGGTGGAGGTGGTGGAACTGCCGGACCATCCCTATTTCGTGGCCTGCCAGTTCCATCCNNAACCGTCTGGTGGAAATCGTGGAACTGTCCCGGAATGAACACCCCTGGTTCCTGGGCTGTCAGTTCCATCCGGAATTCAAGTCCCGCCCCACCAAGCCCCATCCGCTTTTCAACAATCTAGTGAAAGCGGCCCTGAAATACAAGGAGGAGCGGGAAAAGGGCAGGAAGGCCAAGGCGAAGAAAACGCCGAAAAAATAAAAACGCTTTCGGCAGGAAAGAGGGCGGCTTGGGCCGCCCTCTTTTTTTTCGTCCGGCGGACCTGGATTTTCGGCCGGGCTTCCGCCCTTTTTAACATAAAGGCGGAGGCGTATTTGAACCTCAGGCGCCTGATTTTTTAAGAATAGCCGAGTTTATTTTTGGGGTAAAATTTGTTAAAATGTCCCCATCAAGGAGGTACTAACCTAAAATGAAAAAACAAACCAAATTCGTCTTTGTGACCGGCGGTGTCGTTTCCAGTTTGGGAAAAGGAATCACGTCGGCCAGTCTAGCCTGTCTTTTAAAAAGCCGCGGATACAAGGTCTTCATGCAGAAGCTTGATCCTTATCTGAACGTCTATCCCGGCATCATGAGCCCCTTCCAGCACGGCGAGGTCTTTCTGACCGACGACGGCACGGAAGCCGACCTGGACCTCGGGCACTACGAGCGTTTCGCCGGCGTCACCTGCACCAAGTGCTCCAGCTACACCAGCGGCAAGATCTATTCCGCGGTGCTGCAGAGGGAGAGGGAAGGCGGATACCTGGGCGGCACGGTCCAGGTCATTCCCCATATCACCAACGAGATCAAGGCGTCCATCAGAAGCGCGGCGGGCCCCGACATCGACATCGTGCTCTGCGAGATCGGCGGCATCGCCGGCGACATCGAGTCCCAGCCCTTCCTGGAGGCCGCCAGACAGTTCCGCTTCGAGGAAGGCCCCAACAACACCTGCTTCGTGCATTTGACGCTCGTTCCTTTC
>DBWD01000052.1:0-6414 GCA_002308555.1 bacterium UBP3_UBA1247 | reverse complement strand
TCCATCGGCATCATCCCGGACGTTCTGGTCTGCCGCACGGAAGTCGAGCTTCCGCAGGAGCACCGGGACAAGCTGGCGCTCTTCTGCAATGTCCGTCCCGAAAGAGTCATCGAGGAAAGGGACATCACCACCAGCGTCTACGCCATCCCGAGGGAACTGGCCAAGCAGAAACTGGACATCGAGGTCTTAAAGCAGCTTAACCTGCCCATCAAGCCCATCAAGCACACGAACTGGGATTCGCTGGTCAGGAAAGCCACCCAGCCCAAGTATTCCTGCACGGTGGCCCTGGTCACCCGCTACTCCATCATCAAGGACGCCTACAAGAGCGTCTACGAATCCTTGCAGCACGCGGGCATGCAGTGCGACGCCAAGGTCGTGACCAAGATCGTGGATCCGGAAGACATCGTCAAGAACGCCAAGAAGGCCTTCGCGGGCGTGGACGGCATCCTGGTCATGGGCAGCATGAGCAACTTCGGCGAGAAGGGGAAAGCCCTGGCCGCGAAATACGCCCGGGAAAACAAGGTTCCCTTCTTCGGCATCTGCGCCGGCATGGAGGCCGCCGCCATCGAGTTCGCGGAGAACGTCCTGAAAATCAAGAAAGCGGCCCTTTCCGACCAGGGCGAGGAGAAGTCCGCCATCGGCATCATCGACGAGCAGAGAAGCGGGACCAGCAAACTGGGCGCCCGCGACCTGATCCTGACGACGGATTCCACCGCCTACAAGCTCTACAAGGCTAAGAAGATCTCCGAAAGGCACCGCCAGCGCTACGCCATGCTCTACAACAAGGAGCTGGCGGCCGCGTTCGAGAAAGCTGGCATGAAGGTCACGGGCACCACCGCGGACGGCAAGTTCGTGGAGATCCTGGAAATCCCGAAGCATCCCTTCTTCCTGGCCTGCCAGTTCCATCCGGAGTTCAAGTCCCGGCCCACGACGCCACATCCCATTTTCAAGGCCTTCATCAAGACGGCCCTTGGCAAAAAGGACAAGAAATAAGCCGGGAGCGGAAAAAGGCGGGGCCTCGCGGCCCCGCCTTTTCACAAAGAGAAGGGGACGGCAAATTGACAAGCCGTCCCTTTTTTTGATAATATAACTGCCTAACATGAGGTGATTCAATTATGAAAAAATTCACACATCTGGCAGTCTTGACGGCCCTTCTGGCCGCTCTGCCCCTCTGCGCCGCCGACAGGGATTTCGACTCCATGGCCCCGGACCCCGACCACACCATGGGGAAAGGCTTGCTGAGAGGCTTGGCGAACGTATCCTGCTCCATCATCGAGCTGCCGGCCCGCACGACTTACTATTCCTGCCTTTACAGCTGGAATTACATTCCCTACGGCCTGCCCATGGGCATCATAGACGGAGCCAACTTTTCGGTGATCAGGATCGTGGGCGGCGTGTTCGACCTGCTGGTCCTGGGCACCAACGCCCGCAACCACACTCTCTACACGATCTTCGAGATCCCGACCTGGCCCTGGGACTCCCCCTGGCTGCCCACGGAAGAGGAAAGAAAAGAGATCGAGTGGTGAGGTTGACTTTTTCCTGAGGCTTTTGCTACAATACCAACGGTTTATAATCGAATCTAGTTAACTTTACCATAGATACGGAGGAAATATGCGCATCTTGGTGCTTTTGGCCATGGCCCTCGCTTTAGTCGGTTGCGCGACGACCGCTAAGGAAACTCACACCGCTATTCAGGATCTTTCTTACATCTATCCTGATGACGAGGTCGCTCATGAGGCCTATAAGACCGTGGAAAACGCCCAGTGGCTGTTCTCTACGGATGAGTACGCCGGTTGGGGCTACTAAGCCGAAAATGAATTCTTATTCATACTTCAAGACTCACTGCGCATGCGCGGTGAGTCTTTGCTTTTTTATTTCTAGTCTTTTCGCTAGCCTCGGCGTCTACGCCAGCGACGTCCACCCCATCGGGGAGAAGCTGACCTACAAGGCTTACGCCGTGGGCGTGCTGCCCATCGGCACGGTCACCCAGGAGACTTTCACCAGCAATTTCGAGGGGCGCGCCACCTACTGCTTCACCGGGCGCTGCTACGGCGACTACCTGGTCTATCTGGCGGACGTGAGGCTGGCGGCCCAGGTCGACCGCTACAGCGGGCAATCCCTCTTCCACGACCTGGAACAGTACGGCACGGAAAGGCGCGGCCGCAAGCTGCTTTTCGACCGCATGACCAGGAAGATGACCTACACCAGGCTTGAGAAGGACAAGGTCACCTACAAGGTGCGCCGGGTCATCGACGCCGACAGCGACGTGGACGACATTTTCGGCGGCGCCTTCAAGGTCAGGGCCAGGCTTGGCTCAAACCTGGGCGACAGCACGGAAGTCAAGCTGGTGGAGACTGACAAGATCTTCCACCTCCGGATCAGCGTGGTGGAGAAGACCATCCTCCGCATCAAGAACGTGGGCGACTTCCACGCCATGCGCGTCACCATAACGCCCCTCAACCTCAAGAAGGAAGAAGTTTTCAAAGGCCTTCTGGAACTGGACAAGGACGTCACCATCTATCTCGAGGAAAAAACCAAGACGCCCTTGCTGATCTCCTCCACCGTGCCCTTCGGCTTCGTCAGGCCCAGGATAACCGTGACGCTTTCGGACTGGCAGCAGGTCCCGGGCTTCGAGCCCAGGCCCGTGACGGAAGAGGAACTTAAGGAATTCACAGGGGAGAAATAATGCTGTCCCGGGGCGAGTATCTGGCGGCCTGGTTCGTCACGGCTGTGACCATCGCCCTCGGCTTCTGCCGGCTTTCCATGAGCGGCGGGGAAAAAGTGATCCCCCTGCGCCTGGAACGCTCCGAGATCATTCCCATGGCGGAAAGCCGGCGCAAGGCCATCGATCTTGCCACGGCGAAGCTCAAGGATCTGCTCGCCGTCCCGGGCCTCACGCGAAAGCAGGCTGAAACGCTCCTGAAGAACAGGAACAGGATCAAGTCTCCCGACGACCTTCTGAAGATCCCCGGCCTTTCCCCGGAAATGATCCTTCGCCTGAGCGAATATCTTTTCCCCAAGGAGATCCTGAAAAAATTATGACCGATCTGGACGCCCTTCTCATCCTGAACCATCTGCGGGTGGGACCCATCTCCGCCAGAAGGCTGCTGGAGTATTTCGGCAGCCCCGCCGAGATCTTCCGCTCCATGTTCGGCGAAAGGAAGGCCCCCGCGGTCGATTTTCTCTCCGGGGATTACATCAACCGTCTCCTGAACTGGCAGAAGGAAGTCGACCTAGGCAAAGCCTGGGAGATCCTGAGAAGGGAACGCATAAGGGTCGTGACTTTTTACGATCTCGATTATCCCGAGCTTCTGAAGCAGATCTACGACTATCCTCTGCTTTTCTACATGAAGGGCTCCTTTTCTCCCGCCGACAAGGAGGCCCTGGCCATCGTGGGCTCCCGGGACGCCACTGAGTACGGCCGCCACGTGGCCTACCGCTGGTCGGCCAGGCTGGCGGGCGCCGGCATCCCCATCATCTCCGGCCTGGCCGCTGGCATTGACACCGCGGCCCACGAGGGCGCCCTTTCCGCCGGCGGCCGCACCATCGCCCTTCTGGGCTACGGCTTCGGCTACGTCTATCCCAGGGAGAACGAGAGGCTCTTCGACGAGATCGCCGAGAAAGGTGCCGTCATCACGGAATACGCCTGGAGAAAAGCCCTGGGCAAGGGTTCCTTCCCCCTCCGCAACCGCCTCATCGCCGGCATGGCCAAGGCCACGTTGGTGGTGGAGTCCCGGGAAAAGGGCGGCTCCCTCATCACGGCCCACTACGCCGCGGAATACAACCGCTCCGTCTACGCCGTGCCGGGCCCGGTGACCGCCCCGCTTTCCAGGGGCACCAACAACCTCATCCGGGAAGGCGCCACGCTGGTCACGGCCCCGGAACAAATGGCCGACGAGTTCGAGCTGATGTTCCAGAAGCCGCCCCAGGACCTTTCCCTGGAGGAGCGCCGGAAAGCCACGGAAGATGAGCTGGAGGGCATGGAGAAAGCCGTGTTCGCGGCGCTCAAGGAACCCCTGACCCCGGACGCCCTCTCGGAAATTATCGACGAGTCCATCGACAAGATCTCGGCTTCCCTGGTATCGTTGGAAATCAAAGGCTACGTCCTGGCCCTGCCGGGACGCCGCTACACCCGCGCGGAGAACTGAAATGCGTCTTCTTTTCGCCATCCAGAAACTAAGCTTGAGTTTGGGCGGAGCCGAGCGCTTCACCGTGAACCTGCTGAAAAACATGCTCTCCCGCGGCCACGAAGTGACGCTGGCCTGCTACGACTGGGACAAAAAATACGAGGAGCTCGGGATAAACTTCATCAGGATCCCCGCGCCCGGCCTCTTCGATGACAAGTGGCTCTCCTATTCCCAAAATCTGCAAAAGGAGCTGGACAAACTGAGCGTCAAGCCCGACGTGGTCTGCGGCCTCACCCAGACCTTCCCCCAGGACGTCCACCGCTTCGGCGGCGGGGTCTATTCCTACTGGCTGCCCCTAAAATATAAGGGGAGCTGGTCCTGGCAGAAATATCTTCCCAAAAACCGCCGCATCCTCGCTTTCGAGAAAAAACTCTACGATCCCAATAATCTCAAATACGCGGTCGCCATTTCCGAAATGGACAAAAAGATCCTGGAGGAGCACTACGCTTTTCCCAAGGAAAGGATCGTGACCATCTACAACGGCATCGACCAGACGGAATTTAACACCGAGGGCAAAGAGGAAGCCCAGAAAAAACTGAGAAGCGAATACGCCGTTCCCAAGAACAACCGGGTGGTCATCTTCTCCGCCAACAACTACGAGCGCAAGGGCCTTCCCGAGGGCGTGGAAGCCCTCCTAAACACCAAGGATCCTTCCCGCTTCACCCTCCTTGTCATAGGCAAGCCCGACAAAGCCCTGCGTTCGAAACTGAAGAGAAAAATAGGGGACAAGTTCAAAAACATTTGGCTCGCGAAAGTCGGCGATCCCGCGGACTATTACCGCGCTTCCGACCTCATGCTTTTCCCCACCCACTACGACTCCTTCGCCAACGTCACCGCGGAAGGCCTTCTCTGCGGCCTGCCGCTCATCACCACGAAACAAGCCGGCGGCTCCGAAATGGTCATCCCCGGCGTCAACGGCTTCGTGGTGGAGGATAGTTCCCATATACGGGAAATGGCCGAAGCCCTGGACACGCTCCTGGACGAGGAAACTTACAAAAGCTTCTCAGAACACGCCCCGGACAAAGCCAAGGACCTGACCTGGGAGCAATGCGCCAAAAACTTCGAGCGCCTCTTCTCCCAGATCGCGGCAGAAAAGCGTCAAAAACCCTGACTGCCATCCCAAATGTCATTCTTTAATATGTATTGACACTATGAAAAAAACAATTATATTTTTACTTGTCTTCTTTTTTTCTTTTACTCTCTTTTCTGAGGAGATAGGTACGCGGATGTGGGACGCTTCGGTGAGGCACAAGCGGCCTCTGGGCGTTTTGTTTACTATAACCGGTATGGCAACCGCTCCTTTGCTTATACCAGTTGCGATTCATGAAAACATTGACGATGATGATGAAAATATAATTACAGGTTCGTTGTGTGGGTTCGGATTTGGCATTTTATGGATGTTAGGCAGTGAATTTGCCGGAGTCGTTGACATTGTAACAGTAGGCGATCTTTCTAATAGCGGATCACGAGGAGACGCGCTGGATCACATAGCCGAAGATCTTGTAAAACCTGCGTACTGTTATTACCTTGACGGCATCGACAACCAGATCGAAGACTGGCAGAAAGCGGCGGAGAAGAGAAGAAACCAAAAGGAATATCTGAGAGAAAAGAAGGAACGGGAAGAAAAAGCGGCCAAGGAAGCTGAAAAGAAAAAGCAGGAAGAAGCCTCCCGTATCCCGCTGACCGGAGACAAGGCGGCAGACCAGGTCATTACAGTCGGACAGCAGATGCTCGAAACCATCAAAAAAGAATACGCCGCCATTCCGGACCGTGAACTTTCTGAGCAGATGGACAATCTGAGCATCAAATGCGAACAGATTTTCCGTACAGTGTCAGAATCTCCTTCCAAAGCTCCCCAGGTCCGCAAATTCATGAACTATTATCTTCCCACCACCCTGAAGATGCTGGCCAATTACCGGACCATGGAACAGCGGGGCGTTTCCTACGGCGAGATGAAAGAAGCCCGGGAAACCACCGTGCGCGGCCTGAATCTGATCCTGACTGCCTGCCAGAAGCAGATCGACAACATGCACCGCGAGAACATCCTCGATATCTCCACGGATATTGACGTGCTCGAGCAGATGCTCAAGCGCGACGGCTTTACCGAGAACGAGATCCTTGAAACAGCCCGGACCGCCGCCGAAGCCCAGATGCGGGCTTCTTCCGCGCCGGTGATGAACTTCCCCATTGAGTCTTCTTCGGAAATACCGGATGTTTCACAGTCCGG
>DBWD01000086.1 GCA_002308555.1 bacterium UBP3_UBA1247 | reverse complement strand
TCCGGCGGCATGAAGAAGCGCGCCTCCATCGCCAGGGCCCTCTCCATGAACCCCGAGATGATGTTCTTCGACGAGCACACCACCGGCCTGGACCCGGTGATGGCCGCGGAGCTGGACGAGATCATTCTGCGCCTGAAAAAGGAATTGAACATAACGGTGGTGGTGGTCACCCACGACATGACCAGCATCAGGAGAATAGCGGACGGCGGGATCATGCTCTACGACGGCCACATCATAACCCGGGGAACGCTGGCGGAAATGGAAGCCAGCACGGACATCCGGGCCGTGGAGTTTTTCCGCAATCACGAAATAAGCGCCCAGGGCGAGAAAAAATAAAGGGAGAAAATCATGGCAATTAGCAGTTCCGACAAGATCAAAGCGATCATCTTTCTCTTGGTGAGCGCGCTTCTTCTGGTGGCTATCATCCTTTCCCTGGTGGGCACCCAGTGGATGAAGTCCAAGGACACCTATTACATCGAGTTCAGCGAAAGCCTGGGAGGCCTCAGCACGGGTTCCTCCGTCAGGTTCCACGGCATCAAGGTCGGCAAGGTCGTCAAGATGGACATCGACCTGGAGAACCAGATGGGCTGCATCACGGTGGAAGTCACCAAGAACACGCCGGTGAAGACCGACTCCATCGCCACCATCGAGGTGGAATCCTTCGTGACCGGCACGCGCTACGTCCAGATCACGCCGGGCAGCGTGGGGGCCGACCTTCTGCCTCCCAACGATCCCGACCACAAGCTGGTCTGCTTCAAGTCGGGCTTCCAGAAATTCGCCGGCAATATCGTCAACCTGGGCTCCCAGGCGCCCATGCTGGTCACCAACATCACCGCCATGTTCAGCCAGGGCAACGCCCAGGCGGTCTCCGAGATCGTGCAGAACCAGGTGCCGGTGCTGCTGGACCACGTCAACGCTTTCTTCGCCTCTCAGAACGCCCTGATGGTCTCCTCGATCCTCGTGAGGGTGGACTCCCTCATCATGACCAACAGCCAGGCGCTCACCCAGGCGATAGCCGGCTTCAACTCCACCATGGCGGCCGTCAATAGCATGGTGGAGGAGAACCGCGAAGTGACCCACGAGCTGCTGCGGAACCTGAGCGCCGCCGGCAAGACCGCCGACGGACTGATGAACGAGAACAGGCTGCTCATCTCGAACATTCTCGTCAAGACCGGAACGAGCCTGGACGAGCTAAAGGAAATCATGAACGAAANNCCGCGCGCCCCTGCGGGAGAGCCTCGACAGGATCAGCAGCTCCGCCGGGATCGTGGAGGAATTCGTCACCGAACTTAAAAATCAGCCTTCCCTGCTGATCTACGGCAAGGAACGCGAAAAGGAGGATTGGGTAAATGAAGATTAAGACCGCCCTGACTTTCGGCGCGCTGCTGCTGCTGACCGGCTGCGCAGCCACCGCTCCCAAGAGCGCCACCTATTTCCTGGAAATGGACAGGATGGAGGAGGCGAAGACGGCCGGGACCGCCGGGCTCAGGATCCTGGTGGACAATTTCAGCGCCCGCGACGCCTACAAAGGCAAAAGCGTGGTGGCCTCGCCGGNNGCCCTACCAGCTGACCAAGAGAGCCAACGCGGAATGGGCGGAGAACGCCGGGACGCTGGTCAATTCCGCCGTCCAGGATTACCTGGCCGCCCGCTGCGAAAAGGTCCTGCCTCCGGAATGGAAGAACAAGGCGGACTACGACCTGACGCTGCTGGTCCATCTGGACGCCCTCTGCCAGTGCAAGAGGGAGAAGAACTGGTTCGCGGTGCTGAGGCTCTCCTACGAGGTCCTGCCCAAGAAGGGCGGCGAGGCGGTCCTGAGCGGGCGCTTCGACAAGGCCCAGCCGCTCCCTGACGGCGATCTCGGCAATTACGCCGAGGCCCAGGGCGGCCTGGTGAAAGAATGGCTGGACGCCCTTTTGGCGAGGCTTTCCGGCCGGCCGGAATAGTTCCAAGCCAAAAATGCTATAATTCGCAAAAGATCATTTATTTATATCAAAATCAACCAACTTCATAAAAAGGAGTTACTATGAGCGTTCCCAGCGAACTTTACTACACCAAGGACCATGAATGGGTTAAAGTTGAAGACGGCAAGGCCACCATCGGCATTACCGATTTCGCCCAGCATGAATTAGGCGACATCACTTACGTGGAGCTTCCCAAAACGGAATCCACCGTCAGCAAGGGCAACGAGATCGCGACCATCGAGTCCGTCAAGGCCGCCAGCGACGTCTATTCTCCCATCACCGGCACCGTCGACGAGGTCAACGAAGGCCTTGACAGCGCCCCCGAGGTCATCAACAGCGACCCCTACGGAGAAGGCTGGATCTGCACCCTGAAGGACGTCGTCCTGGACGACCTTAACACCCTCATGAACGCCGAGCAGTACGAGGCATTTTTAAAGGAAGAGAAGTAAATTATGTCTAACTACGGTTTTGTTCCGCACGGCAGCGAAGACCTGAAAGAGATGCTCGAGGCTGTGGGCGTTTCCAGCGTGGAGGACCTCTACGCCGCGATCCCCAAGGACCTCAGGATCTCCAAGCTCAATCTGCCCGCCGGCATTTCGGAGTATGAAGTTTCCAAGAAGCTTCACGCTCTCGCCAAGAAGAATTCCTCCGACCTGGTCTGCTTCATGGGCGGAGGTTTTTACGACCATTTCATTCCCGCCGCAGCCGACGCCATCGCCTCCCGCGGCGAGTTCACCACCTGCTACACCCCGTATCAGCCGGAAGTGGCCCAGGGAACGCTGCAGACCATGTTCGAGTTCCAGAGCGGCATGTGCAGGCTCACCGGCATGGAAGTTTCCAACGCCTCCGTTTACGACGGCGGCAGCGCGGTCTTCGAGGCCGCGGCCATGTCCTTCCGCGTGAACGGACGCAGACGCTTCCTGGTCGACGGCGCCATGAATCCCATTTACCGCAACATGCTGGAAAGCTACGCGGCCAACATGAACTTCGAGTTCGTTGAGATCGCCCCCAAGGAGGGCAAGGCCGACAAGGAAGCCATCGCCGCCAGCCTTGACGACAGCGTTTCCGCGGTGATCCTGCAGAACCCCAGCTTCTTCGGCTGCGTGGACGACTACGCCGACACGGCGGAGGCGGCCCGCAAGGCCGGCGCGCTCTCCATCATGATCTGCTATCCGCTTTCCCTGGCTTACCTCAAGACGCCCGGGGAAATGGGCATTGACATCGCGGTGGGCGACGCCCAGAGCCTGGGTCTGCCCCTGGGTTTCGGCGGCCCCTACCTGGGCTTCATGACCACCTCCAAAAAGCTGGCCCGCAAGATGCCGGGCAGGATCTGCGGCGAGACCCACGACAAAGACGGGAACCGCGGCTTCGTCCTGACCCTGCAGGCCAGGGAACAGCACATCCGCAGAGAGAAAGCTTCTTCCAACATCTGTTCCAACGAAGCNNCAGGCCAGGGAACAGCACATCAGAAGGGAGAAAGCCACTTCCAACATCTGCTCCAACCAGAATCTCTGCGCCATCATCGCCACCATCTTCATGGCCCTGATGGGCAAGGAAGGCCTCTACGAGATGGCCGAGGGCAGCGCCAAAAACGCGGCCTACGCCCTCCAGAAGCTGACCTCCGTTCCCGGAGTGGAAAGGACTTTCCAGTCCCCCTGCTTCAACGAATTCGCCGTCACGCTGCCCGTCTGCGCGGGCAAGGTCTGCGAGAAACTGCTTGAGAAAGGCTATGCCGGCGGCATACCTTTGGGCAAGACCTTCGAGGGCATGGGCAGCGTCCTGCTCGTGGCCTGCACCGAAAAGCGCACGAAGGAAGAGATCGACGGGCTCGCGGAAGCCCTTAAGGAAGCGATCGAGGAGGTAAAGAAATGAAACTGATCTACGAAGAATCCACGCTCAAAAGACGCGGCGTCATTCCTCCCAAGAGCGGAATAGAGTGCGAAACGCTGGTCCCAGCTAACTGCCGCAGGGCCGAGAAAGCCCCACTGCCGGAAGTTTCCGAACTGGACGTCGTCCGCCATTACACCAACCTTTCCAGGCTGAACTATTCCGTGGACACCAACTTCTACCCCCTGGGATCCTGCACCATGAAGTACAATCCCAAGGTCAACGAGCAGGTGGCCAGACTGGAGGGCTTCACGGCCCTGCATCCCTATCTTTCCCTCGTCCCGGGCGGCCCCGAAAACGTGCAGGGCGCCCTTGAGACCATCTACGAAACGGAAAAGAAGCTCTGCGAGATAACCGGCATGAAGGCCGTCACCATGCAGCCCTTCGCGGGCGCCAACGGCGAGTTCACCGGCGTCATGCTCATCGCCGCCTATCACAAGGATCACGGCGACACCAAGAGAAGGCGCATGCTCATTCCCGACAGCGCCCACGGCACCAACCCCGCCTCCGCCATGATGGCCGGCTTCGAGATCACCAGCATCCCCTCCGACGGGAAGGGCTGGGTGGACCTCGAGGCTCTGAAGGCCGCCTTGGGCGACGACGTGGCCGGGCTCATGCTGACCGCCCCCAACACCGTCGGCCTGTTCGACAGCAACGTGGGCGAGATCTGCAGGCTGGTGCACGAGGCCGGCGGCCTCATGTATTACGACGGCGCCAACCTTAACGCCATCATGGGCCACGCCCGTCCCGGCGACCTGGGCTTCGACGTGGTGCACCTCAACATGCACAAGACTTTCTCCACGCCCCACGGCGGCGGCGGACCCGGCGCCGGCGCGGTTGGCGTGAAAGAGAAACTGGTGCCCTACCTTCCCACGCCCCGCGTCACCAAGACGGCGGATGGCAAGTTCGAGGTGGGTCAGGCCGACTCCGTCAAGAGCATGGGGCACATCGCCCCCTTCTTCGGCAACTTCTGCGTCATGCTGAAGGCTTACGCCTACATGCTGCAGCTGGGCGCCGAGGGCATCAGGGAAGCCTCCGGACTGGCGGTCCTGAACGCCAACTACCTGAAGGTCAAGCTCCAGGACACTTTCAAGTTCCCCTTCCAGGATCAGATCTGCATGCACGAGTGCGTCTGCACCTCCGAATGGCAGCTTGAAAAGAGCCACGTCAACACTCTTGACATCGCCAAGATGCTCCTGGACAGGGGCTACCACGCGCCCACGGTCTACTTCCCGCTGATCGTCCACGAGGCCATCATGATCGAGCCCACCGAGACGGAATCCAAGGAGGTCCTGGACGGCTTCGTGGAATCCATGAAGGAAATTGCCAAGCTGACCGAGAGCGATCCCGAGGCCTGCCACCGCGCGCCTGAAAAGACGCCCATCGGCAGACTGGACGAGGTGGCCGCGGCCAAGAACATGATCCTGAAGGCTTGACGAAGCATGGCGGTGCGTAAAAACAAGTCCGAAGAAGGGATCGAGCCGGAGTATTTCATTTCCCGGCTCGATTCCCCTGAAATTGGCAATTTTTACGTATTGCTGGGCGAGGACTTCACGCGCGCGGAGCAGTTTTTAAGGACGCTCCGCGCGCGTCTCGTTCCAGAGGGCATGGAGGATTTCGCCCTGGAGGTCATCACCGTGGACAAGGACCACAACGGGGCGGGGGAGATAATCGGCGCCGCCGAGACCATGCCTTTTATGGGCGGCTTCCGCCTGGTCATAGTCCGCCACGGCGAGGAACTGGACGCGGCGGCCCTCGAGGCGCTGGGGGAATACGCCGTGGAAACGTCCGAAAAGAAGAGGGAGAACATGCTGCTGGTGATCGCCATGTCCGCCCTGGACAAGCGTCTGAAATTTTACAAAGTCGCGCAGAAGCTGAACGCCATCATAAACTGCGAGCCCGAGCCCGTCAGGGACCTGCGGGAGTTCGCGGAGAAATATTTCGGCAAGATCCTTACCCCGGCGGGGGAGAGGGCTTTCTCCGAGATCGTGGGCAGCGACCGCCGGAAGGTCGCCGCGGAGATGGAGAAAGTCAGCCTCTACGCCGGCGAGAGGAGCGAGATCACCGAGGAGGACGTCCTGGCGATCTGCGCGGACTCCAACATCCAGGACGAGTGGGAGCTGAGGAACTGCCTGATCTCCGGCGACACGGAGGGCGCCCTGAAAGCCCTGAAGAACCTGCGCCTGGATCCCCAGGGGAGCGAGGAGGGCATCTTCGCCAAGCTGTGCTATATTCTCAGCGACCTGCCTTCGGCTGCCCAGGCGGCCAGAAGGGGAGACCTGCGGGGGGCGAGAGTTTTCCCAGGCAACCCGCGCTACTCCGAGATCAGAAGATATTTGAACGACCTTCCCGCGGAAAGTCAGCGGCGGGCCCTGAGCCTCCTGATGTACCAGATGATCGCTTTCCGGGGAAGCGCCCTGCCCAAGGAAGCGCTGGACGATCTTCTTTGCCTATCAATGACGGATGAACAATGAGAACTAACATCGCGAGATTTTTCTACCTGCTGCGCCTAGTGTCCGACATCGTGATCGTGCACATCGCCTTTTATCTCGGATACCACACCTACATGGGCTTCGGGTACAGCGACAAGTACCTGGCGCACAACATGCGCTCCACCGTCTACTACATGCCGGACCAGGAGCACATGTACCTTACCCTGGCTATCGTCTTCAGCCTGATATTGGTGGCCTACAACGTGCTCAGGAAATATTACCGCGGCGACAACAGCATCCTGAACGTCAAGGAATACCAGCACATCATCTCCTCCTATTTCTTCGCCGCCGTTCTGACCTGCGCCTTCTATTTCGTCTATTACATCTATCTGCAGAACGTGGAAAAATATTTCACGGACAAGCTTTTTTCCCGCCGGATATTCTGCTACTCCTTCGCCTACGCCTTCTTCATGGCGGTCTGTTTCCGCGCCTTCCTCAACTGGTTCATCAGCAAGCTGCACAAGAAGGGCTTCTTCGTCAGGAAATGCATCGTGCTGGGCGCGGGCAACAACGGGAAGCTGGTCTCCCGCCGCCTCCTGCGCCACACGGCCCACCATTATCTGCCGGTCTGCTTCCTGGACGACTACATTCCCAAGGGCACTGAGATCGAGGTGGAGAGGGGCGCCTTCACGCTCAAGGTCGAGGGCACGGTGGACGACCTGGAGAGGCTCGTCAAGGAGCAGGACATC
>DBWD01000058.1 GCA_002308555.1 bacterium UBP3_UBA1247 | reverse complement strand
GCCAGGGCGTAGCCGCCCTCGGCTCCTCTTCTGGTCTTTACGAGACCGTTGGATCTCAGGATGGTCAAAAGCTGCTCCAGATATTTCTTGGGAATATCGTAGGCCTGGCAGATCTCCTCGATCTTGACATAAGAGCCTTTGGGCTTCCTGGCCATGAAGATCAGGGCCAAAAGTGTGTATTCGCTTTTGGAAGTCAGTTTCATAATTCAGCTAAGGTCGCCCTTGATGTAAGCTCTCGTCATTTCCTTCTGGGGAGAATTGAAGATCTGCGCCGCCGGGCCGTGCTCGATAAGCTCTCCGAGGTACATGAAGACCACGTAGTCCGCGAGACGCCTGGCCTGGCGCAGAATGTGCGTCACCATGACGATGGTGTACTGCGAGCTCAAAGCCTTGAACTGCTCCTCGATCTGCTTGGTGGAGATGGGGTCCAAAGCGGAGGTGGGCTCGTCGCCCAGGATCATCTCGGCGCCCACCGCCAGGGCTCTGGCCAGGGAAAGGCGCTGCTGCTGTCCGATACTAAGCCGCGAGGCCGGGCTCCCCAAGCGCTCCTTCACTTCCTCCCAAAGGCCGGCCTTCTTGAGGCAGATCTCCACCAGGTTCGCCAAGGCTTCCTTCCTGTTCTGGGAAACCTTGCTCCCCGCTTCCAGGCTAAGGGCGACGGCGTTGATAGCCTCGGCGTCCATGCGGTGGATGTTGGGGCCGTAGGCCACGTTGTCGAAAATGGAGCAGGGCAGCGGGAAAGGACGCTGGGAAAGGAAGCCCATCTTCTTCCTCAGGGAGATGAGGTCCGCCTTGGGATCGTAGATGTTCTCGCCGTCTATTTCCACGCGGCCGGTCACCTTGACGTCGCTGCTGAGTTCCAAAAGACGGTTGATGCTCCGGAGCAAAGTCGTCTTGCCGCAGCCGGAGGGGCCGATGATCGCGACGATGGACTTGTCCGGGATCTCGAGGTCGATACCCTTGAGGGTCTCTACGCCCTCGTAGTAAACGTGAAGATCTTTGATGCTCAGGTGTGACATAATCTTTTATTTGACGGTGTATTTGCTAAGACGGTTGGAGATGGTCCTCGAGATCGCGCTGACTATGAGGACGATCAGGATAAGCACGAAGGAGGCCGCGTAGGCCTGGCGCTGGGCCAATTGCCCCGGCATCATCAGCTTGTAGTAGATGGTGATGGGCAGGCTGGCCGCGCCTTCCATGATGCTCCGCGGCAGCTTGTCGGAATAGCCGGCGGTGAAAAGCACCGCGGCGGTGTCGCCGATGGCGCGCCCGAAGGCCAGCATGATGGCGGTGGCCATGCCCGGCAGGGCCTGCTTGAAGATCACCCTGCTGATGGTCTCCCATCTGGTGGCGCCAAGGCCGTAGGAAGTTTCCCTGAGCTGAACGGGCACCAAAGAGATGACGTTCATGGCCGCTCTCGTCATGATAGGCACGGAGAGCAGAGCAAGGGTCACGATGCCGCCCAGGAGCGAGGCTCTCTGGTGGCAGCTCATGAGGATNNTAGCCGATGGCGCCGTAGACGATGGAGGGGATGCCCCACAGCACGTCCAGGATGATCGTCACGGCGGTGATGACTTTCTCGGAAAGATATTCCCTCTGCAAGACCAGCGCCAGCGGGATGCTTATGAAACAGGCCAGTATGACGCCGCCCCCCGCCAGATAGGCGGAGCCGATGATGGAGTTGGCGATGCCCACGGGCTCGCCCGTCACCTCGCTGAACTTCAACGAGAAGAACATCTCGAAGGAAAGCGCTCCAAAGCCTCTCCACAAGACGATCCCGATGATGCCCAGGACGCTTATGATGGCCACGGAAAGCATGACGACCATGACGCCGAGCCAGAATTTTTCCACGAATTTACGCCAGGCTAACATCAGTATCTCCTCCTTAGGCGGATAAGGATCAGATGGGCGCCGAAGTTGACCACGGCGATGACCAGCATCAGAATGAGGGCCGCGGTCATCAAGGCCACGTCGTACATCTTGATGGAGAGCATCTCGCCGTATTTGTCCGCGATCAGGGCCGGCAGCGTATAGACGGCCTTGAACAGGGAGGGCTTCGGTTCGGGAATACTGCCCGCCACCATCATGACGGCCATGGTCTCGCCGAAAGCTCTCGACACGCCGAGCATGATCGCGGCGATGATGCCGGGCAGCGCCAGCTTCAGAACGACCTTGTAAGTCGTTTCCCATCTGGTGGAGCCCAGCGCCAGACTAGCTTCCCTGGCTTCCTGGGGAATGGCCGCCAGCACGTCCCTGACGATGGAAAGGATCACCGGGATGACCATGATGGCCAGGACCAGAGCGGCTGTCAGAAGGCAGCGCCCGGTGGTGTTGATACCCAGCGCGCCGCCCAGCGCCTTCACCATGGGGATGAAGGCGATGACGCCGCAGGCGCCGTAAATAACGGAAGGCACGGCGGCCAGCACGTCAATAATGGGCAGCGCGAAGGTTTTCAGTTTCTTGGGAGCGAACTCGTTCAAATACACGGCGGACAAGACCGAGACCGGCACCGCCAGGACCATGGTCAGGACCGTCACGGCTATCGTACCGATGATGAAGGGCCACAAGCCGAACTTGCCTTCGGAGGGCAGCCATTCGGAAGAGGTCAGGACCTGCCAGAAATGCCCGCCCGTCAGAAGCGGCCAGGACTTGGCCGTCAGCACAACGAAGAACAGAACAAGCATGCCCACCGCGATCAGGACCGGGATGTTAAGAAGCCAGCCCGTTATGCGGTCTTCGCGTACTCTGTATTTGAGGGAAGATTCTCTCATCACGAATTACTTTTTAAGACTGGAGATGGCTTTTTCGAGATTTTCCTTGTTGGGGGACATGTAGCCGACGGCGTCGTTGTATTTCTGGCCTTCGGTCATGGTCCAGAGCAGGAACTCCTTGGCGGCGGGCTTAAGCTCGCCCTTCGTCACGAAGTAAAGGTCTCTGGCGGGAGGAGCGGGGTAAACGCCCTTCTGGATGGAGGCGATCAGGAATTCCTTGGTGGTGATCTCTTCGTCCTTGTCCACCACGCCGTTCTCGTTGACGTCCAC
>DBWD01000115.1:7024-8799 GCA_002308555.1 bacterium UBP3_UBA1247 | reverse complement strand
TCTATTCACAATTAAAAATGAAATAAACAACAAAAAGTGAGATTTTTATGGCAAATCCAAAACGCAGACACTCTCAGACTCGCCGCGACAAGCGCCGCACTCATGACTCTTTAACCAAGCCCCAGACTTTGGCTTGCTCCAACTGCGGCTTCGAGAAGCAGCCCCACGTGGTCTGCCCGAAATGCGGCTTCTACAAAGGCCGCCGCGTTATCGCCCTGGCTACCGTCGCTGAATAATCTTTTCTTTTCGCGTCCGCAATGCGTATTGCCGTTGACGCTATGGGCGGTGATTACGCCCCTCACGAGATCGTCGCAGGCGCGCTGAAATACGTTGCCAGCGGCGATTCCGAGGCTCATATCACTTTGGTCGGCGACGCGGAACGGATCGAGGCCTGCCTCTCCGATCTTAACGCCGGCAACGCGCCTTTGCGCGTGGTCCACGCTTCCCAGAACGTGGAGATGGGCGAGTCCCCCGCCGTGACTTTGCGGAAGAAGCGGGATTCCTCCATCGCGGTGGCCACCAGGATGGCGGCCGCCGGGGACGTGGACGCGGTGGTCTCAGCCGGCAATACCGGAGCGCTGGCGGCCGCGGCCCTCATGGAATGGGAGCTGCTGCCAGGCGTGGACCGCCCGGCCATCGCCACGCTCATTCCCGGTCCCTTCGGCGCGACGGTCCTCCTGGACGCCGGCGCCACGGTTAACTGCAAGGCGCACAATCTCGTGCAGTTCGCGAAGATGGGCGCCTGCTACGCCCGGCACGTCTTAAGGAAAACGCACCCGGTGGTGGGGCTTTTGTCCGTGGGCGAGGAGGACGAGAAAGGCAACAGGGAGACCAGGGAGGCCCACGCGCTTCTCAAAGAGTCGCCCCTGCATTTTTACGGCAACGTGGAAGGGCAGGACATTTTCCTGGGCAAGGTGGACGTGATCGTCTGCGACGGCTTCGTGGGCAACGTGGCTCTGAAGGTCATGGAAGGCATGGCCAGCGGCATACGGACCATGATCTCCCATCCCCAGACGAACAAGTACGGCTTCTCCCGGCTCTTCGCGAACTTCTTCTCCCAGTCGCCGGCCCAGCAGATCAGAAGGCATTTCGACGTAAGGAAATTCGGGGGCGCGCCCTTGCTGGGCGTCAACGGGACCTGCATCATAGCCCACGGGAATTCCCACGCCGACGCTTTGTGCGCGGCCATCTTCCGGGCGCAGGAGATCGTCTCGAACGACCTTAACCAGTATATCGCGCAAGCTCTAAAACAAACTCCCAACGAGCAAAACCAATGAAATCTATAGCGCTGCTTTTCCCCGGACAGGGGGCTCAGTTCGTGGGCATGGGCAAGGATCTTTACGAATCCTCCCCCGCCGCCAAGGAGATCTTTTCCAGTGCCGCCGCCCTGATGGGCGAGGATTTTCTTCCCACCCTTTTCGAGGGGCCGGAGGAGGCTCTGAAAAGGACGGACGTGACCCAGGTGGCCATCTACACCGTTTCCCTGGCGGCTTTCGCCGCTTTGAGGGAACAGGTCCCGGAACTTAAGATCGCCGCCGCGGGCGGCCTGAGCCTGGGCGAGTATTCCGCCCTGACCGCCGCGGGCGTGCTTTCCTTCGAGGAGGGCCTGAAGCTGGTGCGCTCCCGCAGCCTCTTTATGCAGGAAGCCGCGGAGGCGGCTCCAGGCGCCATGGCGGCGGTGCTGCAGCTGGACGGCACGGTGGTCAAGGAGATCTGCGCGAAATTCGAAAAAGTTTACGTGGCCAACTTCAACTGCCCGGGGCAGATCGTCATTT
>DBWD01000115.1:5017-6900 GCA_002308555.1 bacterium UBP3_UBA1247 | reverse complement strand
GCAAGCCTTTGTTCCCGGTGGTCTCCAATGTTCTGGGCGCCTTCTATCCCGAAGACGCGGACTTTGCCGCGCTGCTGGGCCGCCAGATCGTGGAGAGCGTTCTGTGGGAGGAAAACTTCAAGGCCATATTGTCCCTCGGTCCGGAGCTTTCGCTGGAATGCGGGCCGGGCGGCGTGCTCTGCGGGCTGGCGAAAAAGATCTCCCGGGAGGCTGTCTGCCGTCCCGCCGGCCGTTTGGAGGAGATCACTAGCATATCCCGGGACGATTTGGTATAATATCTTAAACATATACTGAGAAAAATTTCAATTTTATGGCTTACTCAATCGATCTTAGTTCCAAGACCGCCGTGGTGACCGGGGCCGGCAGAGGCATCGGGGCCGCCATCGCGCTGAAACTTGCCGGCGCGGGCGCCAACATCGCCGTGGTGGAGATCAAGGAAGAGTTCACCCACGAGACCGTGGAGGCCGTGAGAGCGCTGGGCGTCAAGGCCGAAGGCTACGCCGGCGACGTCTCCAACCTGGCCGACATGCAGGCTCTTATGGAGAAGATCCAGGCGGACTTCGGTTCCCTGGACATATTGGTGAACAACGCCGGAATTACCAAGGATACCCTTCTCATCCGCATGGGCGAGGAGGAATGGGACGCCGTCCTGAGGGTCAACCTCAAGGGCGCCTTCAACTGCACCAAGGCTGTTGCCAGGATCATGATGAAGCAGCGTTTCGGCCGCATCGTCAACATGGCCTCCATCGTGGGGCTTATCGGCAACGCCGGCCAGGCGAACTACTCCGCCAGCAAAGGCGGCCTGATCGCCCTGACCAAGACCACGGCCAAGGAGTTGGCCAGCCGCGGTGTGACGGCCAACGCCATCGCCCCGGGGTTCATCAAAACGAAAATGACCGAGGTGCTTTCCGATGAAGTCAAAGCCAAGATGCTCGAGCTGGTTGCTCTCAAGCAGTTTGGCGAACCCAACGACATCGCGAACGCCGCCTTGTTCCTCTGTTCCGATCTGGCTTCCTACATCACCGGCCAGGTCATCGTAGTGGACGGCGGAATGGTTATGTAAATTTTAAATAACAAAATAGTTTTTATCATCTAAAAGGAGAAAAACATGGCTACAACTTTTGAAAAAGTCAAAGACATCATCGTGAAGCAGCTTGGCGTCAAACCCGAGGAAGTCACGGAAGAGGCCAATTTCACGGACGATCTGGGCGCTGACAGCCTGGACCTCGTGGAGGTCGTCATGGCCCTCGAAGAAGAATTCGGCGCCCAAGTCCCCGATGAGGAAGCCGAAAAGATCAAAACCGTCGGCGACGCCGTCAGGTTCATCGACGCCCAGAACGCGCAGAAAGCCGCTTCCGGCGAACAGGCCTAAATTTATTCGGGGAGCCTTTCGGGGCTCCCCCTTTTTTTCCAGACAAGCGCAACGCTTGTCTTTTTTATGATTTTTAAGGAGAGAAAATGAGTTTCGAGCGGCGCGTAGTAGTCACCGGCATGGGCGTTATTTCCCCCGTGGGAAACAAGGTCGAGGATTTTTGGAACAATCTGGCCGCCGGCAAGAGCGGCATCACCAAGCTTTCCATCATCGATCCCGAGCCCTACCCCTCCAAGATCGCGGGGCAGGTCCTTGATTTCGACCCCAGCCCTTACATCGACGCCAAGGAAGCCCGCCGCATGGACCGTTTCACCCAGTTCGCCGTTTCCGCGGCCGTGCAGGCCGTGGAGGACTCCAAGCTCGACCCGGAACAGGAGGACCCCTCCAAGGTGGGCGTCATCATCGGTTCCGGCATCGGCGGCATGCAGACCTTCCAGGATCAGTACAAGACGCTCCTGGACCGCGGCGCCAGCCGGGTCTCCCCTTTCTTCATTCCCATGCTCATCAGCGA
>DBWD01000115.1:4058-4959 GCA_002308555.1 bacterium UBP3_UBA1247 | reverse complement strand
GGCCAGCCACGCCATCGGCTCGGCTTTCCGGGCCATCAAGTTCGGCGACGCCGACGTCATGATCTCCGGCGGCGCGGAGGCGGGCATCGTCTCCATGGGCCTGGCGGGCTTCTGCTCCATGAAGGCCCTGTGCACGGGCTACAACGACGAGCCTGAGAAAGGCAGCCGCCCCTTCGACAAGAAGCGCTGCGGCTTCGTCATCGCCGAGGGCTCCGGCGTGGTGGTCCTGGAAGAGCTGGAGCACGCCCTCAAGAGAGGCGCGACCATCTACGGCGAGATCAAAGCCGTGGGCATGTCCGCGGACGCCCACCACATGGTGGCCCCCCACCCGGAAGGCCGGGGCGCGGAGATCGCCATGAAAAAAGCCCTGGAGCAGGGCGGCGTCAAGAAAGAGCAGATCGACTACATCAACGCCCACGGGACTTCCACCCACCTGGGCGACATCTCCGAAGTCATGGCGGTCAAGCGCCTGTTCGGGGAAGACGCGAAGGTCATGCTCTGCTCCACGAAATCCATGACGGGCCACACCCTGGGCGCCGCGGGCGCCATCGAGCTCATCGCGACCCTGCTGGCCATGCGGAATTCCCTGGTGCCCCCCACCATCAACCAGGAGGAGCCCGATCCGGAATGCCAGGTGGACTGCGTGCCCAACGTGGCCAGNNNACTACGCCCTGTCCAACTCCTTCGGCTTCGGCGGGCACAACGCCTCCGTTTTGGTGGCCAAGTACCCCCTGCCCTGACAAGTTCCCCTGTCTTTAAAGAAAAGCCCCTTAAAAGGCCTTATGCGCGTTCTGAAAGCCTTTCTCTTCCTTGTTCCCCTGCTCATATTGGGGATCATTCTGGCCGTCGGCTACCTGGACAACACCGCCGTCAAGAAAAACCTCCAGGCTTACGCGCACAA
>DBWD01000115.1:0-3993 GCA_002308555.1 bacterium UBP3_UBA1247 | reverse complement strand
GTTGACAGCGGCTTCACCGCCCGGGTCTCCAGGCTGGAGCTGACGGTGGACGAGCAGGAGCTCATGAAAGGCCGCCGCAGCGCCATTATTTCCGCCACCAACGCCGTGGTGAACGTGCCCTGCGACATAATCGCGGCCCTCTTCCGGGGCAAGGCCAACGTCCCCCTGGCCGAGGGCGGCTCGATCCTGAATTATTCCGCGGAGAAAGTGGAGGCGGGCAAGATCCCCTGGCTGATGTCCGGGGAGCAGAAGTCCAAGGAGCCCCTGTATATTACCGCGGCGGAAATTAAGGGCGGCCGCGTGGTCTTCCAGGGCCGGACCAAGCCTTTGGTCTGGATGATCGAGGAACTGAACGGCCAGGGTCTGGCCGTGCCGGCGGACAAAGCCACGGACCCCAAGGCCGGCTGGCGCGCCACGCTGCTGGGCTATCCCGGCGCCCGCTTCGAGGGGGAAATATCCCGCCCCGAAAACGGCAGCCTCCGGACGATCGCTTTCTCCCTGGTGGATTTTCCGGCGGAAGTCATTCCCGAGCTGCTGCCCGAGGACGCGGGCAGCTGGCAGTGCAAGGGCGGGCTTCTGAACGCCAGCGGGCAGATAAGTTTTCAGGACAAGCAAATATTGCCGGGCACGGTGAAAATAAACCTCCGCGACCTCACCGTCAACACCACCCAGGGGCCCGAACTAAGCGCCAGCAAAAAAGTGAAGGCCCAGATCCCCGCCCTTTCCTTGGAGAACGCGAACCTGGACCTGGAAGTGCAAGTCGACGACACGCCGCCTTATTTCCATCTGCGGGAAGCCTGGGAAAACCAGAAGACCAAGATCCAGAGCGGACGTTTCGAGATGATGCTGGACCTTAAGTTCTGACGGCTTTGTAAAAAGGGCGCCTTATTCCGATCTTGCCCGGGGCGAAAACGCTCCGGGTTTTTTCGCGCCTCGTTTTTTCAGCGGCGGCGGCCGGCGGCCCAAGCGCAGGCCGNNCTAAGAACAAAGCGCCAAGGACGCCGCCTTCCGGCACGGCCAGGTCGTCCAGGTCCACCGCCACGGTGCAGATGGGATAGTTGAGATCCTTGTAGTCCTGCCAGAATAATTTTTGGGCGAAGCCGTTTTCGTCAAGCACGAAGCCGGGCCGCAGCTGGGCGCCCTCCACTTTCTCNNACGGCCACGCCGTCCGGCGTGTAGACCGGGCTGCCGTCCGGCATGATCTCCTGGTAATAGATGTCGGAGTCGCCGTTGCGGTGGTCTTCCCAGACCGCGGCGATGCCGCCGTTGGGCAGGTGGGCCAGGCTGGGGTTGCGCTGGTTGCCCGGGGCGCAGGAAAGGGAGCAGGGCACCTGCCACAGGAACTTGCCGTCCTCCCCCACGCGCATGCACCAGAGGTTGACGTTGTTCGTGCCGGCGCTGCTGCTTTCCCAGACGGCCAGAAGGCTGCCGTCCGAAAAATCTATGAGCTTGGGGTCGCGCTGCACGCCCTTGAAATCGTTGAGCATGACCTGCCACAAAAGGTTGGAATCGGCGTCGGCGCTCAGAAGTTTCACCGCCCCGTCCACCTCGTCGAGATGCACTTCGTCCCAGATCTGATAGAAGCCGTTGCTGGCTTCCCGCTTGGGCAGCACGCGGAAAACGTCCACGATATAGCCGTCCTTGGGAAAGGACTGCACCGGCAGCTCGCAGAACTTGTCGTCGTTTATGTCGAGGCCCTTCAGGGCGCGCCTGGGAATATACTCGTCCCGGGCGTGGGCGGACAGGCAGAAAAGCGCGAGCAGGGCTATAAATCCAAGGATATGTCTCATGAAATTATTTTAGCATATCCTCAGTCGCCAAGCCTGTCCCAGGCGCAGGCCTCCGCGGGAAGCGCGCCGGAGCGGGGCGCGATCTTTTTGATCTCTCCGTTGGCGCGCAAGAGCAGAACAGGCTTCGCGGCTTTCCCTCCGCTTACGCCTTTTTCAGAGACCAGCGGATCCTCGCTGTCCGGCAGGGCGTTGGCGTTGTAGCTCCAGAGGTTGGTGTTTACTTCCTCCTCCGAGGCGTAGCCCAGAGAGGAGAGCAGCGACAGTTCGGACGCGGAGCTTTTACTGGAATAACGCCCTTTTCCCTGAAGGCTCGGATAGGAGCCGTATTCGTTGCAGTAAGTTTTCAGATGGACGTAAAGATTCCTGAGCCGCACGGTCTTCTCCGCGGCGGCGCTTCTTTCCGAGACCAGTCCTTTCAGCTGCCAGCCGAAATAGAAAAGCGCCACGCCGATGAGGACGGCGATCACGTGCTCGTAGGGAAATCTTCCGCGTTTTCCGGCCATCAGGTCTTGGGATCCAGTTTGATGCGAGGGTAAAAAAAGAAAGACCGGAAAAGCGTCGCTCTTCCGGTCTTCGCGTTTACAGGGAACTTATCAGTCCTTCAGAACGCCCCAGTCTTTCACGATGTCGCTCAGCAGTTTGCCGTTGCGGGGGTTCGCGGAGACGTATTCCACGCGGCCGTTGGCCAAAAGGACCATGACGCCTTTCGTGGAAAGCGGCTTGATGCCGCGGTCCTGGCTCTGCAGACGGAGAGAACCGCTGCTCACGCCCTGGTCGGCCATGAGCGGCTCCTCGCTGTCGATACGGGCGCAGGAGTTGTAGGACCAGCCGATGTGGTTCTTGTCGAACTCTTCGGCGCGGGGTTCTTTGGAGAACTTATCGAACTGACCTCCGGGCGGGTGCATGATCTCGTTCAATTCTTTCTCGCCCATACGGCCGGTGTAGGCCAAGGGATACAGGTCGCGCACGCCGCCGCCCTGTTCGTAACGGGTGGCGTTGGGCTGAACGCTGGGGAAAGAACCGAAGTCCTGCTGATAAGTCTGCAGATGCACGTAAAGGTCGCGCAGCATGGTACGACGCTGCAATTTACCGACTTCTTCTTTGACAGGACCCTGGGCGCCGATACCAATACTGGCCAAAATGCCGATAACTGAGATCACGACCAGCAGTTCAATCAAGGTAAAGCCTTTCGTGTTGACACGTTTCATGGTTTCTCCTTACCTTTTAGTGTTTTTGAAAACAAAGACTAAACTACTTTTAAGATATTATAGACTATTCGGACCGAAAAAGCAAACCGCCCGTTATTTTCCGGCCAGCAGCTTCTCCTGGATGGCCTTGGGGACCTGCTCGAAGTGGTCGGGCTCCATGCTGTAGCTGGCGCGGCCGCTGGTCAGGGTGCGGACCGCCGTGGCGTATCCGAACATCTCGGCCAGGGGCACCTGGGCCTTGACGACCTGGAGGTGCTGCTTCGGCACGATCTCCTTGACTTTGGCGCGGCGGCTGTTGAGGTCGCCGATGACGTCGCCCAGATGGGTGTCCGGAGTGGTCACCTCCACGTGCATGACAGGTTCCATCAGCACCGGGCCGCATTTGGGAATGCCGTCCCTGAAGGCGAAGATGGCCGCCATCTTGAAGGCCATTTCCGAAGAGTCCACCTCGTGGAAGGAGCCGTCGAAAAGCGTGGCGCGGAAGTCCGTGCAGGGATAGCCCAGCAGAACGCCGCTGGTCATGGCCTCCCTGAGGCCCTTCTCCACCGCGGGAATGAACTCGCCGGGAATGACGCCGCCCTTGATGGCATCGACGAACTCGAAGCCGGAGCCGGGGGCCAGAGGCTCGAATTTGATGTGCACGTCGCCGTACTGGCCTTTGCCGCCGGACTGCCTGACGAAGCGGGAGTGCTGCTCGTAGGGCTGGGTGATGGCTTCCTTGTAGGCGACCTGGGGACGGCCCACCGCGGCGTCCACGCCGAATTCGGTGATAAGGCGGTCCTTGATGACGTCAAGGTGCAGCTCGCCCATGCCGGNNGTCTGCCCGGTGTCCTGGTTGGTGGAGACGCAGAAGGTGGGGTCCTCTTCCGAAAGCCTGCTCAGGGCTTCCGAAAGTTTGTCGCGGTCCGCCTTGCTCTTGGGCTCGATGGCCAGCGAGATCACGGGATCCGGAATGTTCAAAGATTCCATGATGATGGGATGGCCCTCGTCGCAGA
>DBWD01000135.1:263-4005 GCA_002308555.1 bacterium UBP3_UBA1247 | reverse complement strand
GAGACCATGGGAAGGCACAGCGGCGCGCTGGCAGTGGCGGCCGCGGTGGCCACCGGCGCCGACGCGGTCATGATCCCGGAGACCGACAGCGACCTGCCGGCTCTCTCGGAGAAGATCAAGAAGTCCTTCGCCAAGGCGCACAAGAGTTTCATCGTGATCGTGGCGGAGGGCGACGAGGCCGGCGACGCCATTACCATCGAGANNGAAGGTGAGGGAGCTTTCCGGCGTGGAGGGCAGAGTCTGCGTGCTGGGTCACATCCAAAGGGGAGGCGCGCCCTGCGCCTTCGACAGGATACTGGCGTCCGTCCTGGGCTACCATGCCGTCAACGCCCTCTGCGAGGGCCAAAAGAATATTTTCGTGGGCGTCCAGAACGGCAAGGTGGCCGTCACGCCCATAGAGGAGATCATCGGCAAGAAGAAGCCCATCGAGTGGGGCTTCCTGGAAGTGGCCGACATTCTCTGCACATAAAGAGAGATTTTCATTATGGCTGAAGGAAAACTTTACATCATAGGCGCCGGCCCCGGCGACCCCGAGCTCCTGACCATCAAGGCCTCGCGCTGCCTGGAAGTCTGCGACGTGCTGTATCACGACGCCTCCGTGGCCCCGGAGATTCTCAGCTTCGCCCCGGAGGGCGCGGAGAAGATCTCGCTTTCCGACGAGAGCGACGGGGAGACCATCTCCAAGTCCGCCATGGACGACATCATCAAAGCCGTCAAGGACGGGAAAGCGGTGGGCGTCCTTCTGGAAGGCGACCCGTTCATTTTCGGAGTGGGCGCGGAAGTGGCCAGGAAAGCGGTGGAGGCCGGCTGCAAGTTCGAGCTGGTGCCGGGCATCACCTCCGCCTCCGCGGCGGCGGTCTACGCCGGCATTCCCCTGACTTACCGGGGCTATGCCTCCACGCTGGCCTTCGCCATCGGGCATTCCAGCCTTAACCGGCGCTACACGGACATCGACTGGCCCAGGGTCGCCATAGGCATGCAGACGCTGGTCTTCTTCATCAACGAGGAGTCGCTGCCCATGGTCATAGAGAAACTTTTGGAACACGGGCGCGATCCCAGGACCCCGGCGGCCATCGTGAGCGCCGGCACCTGCAAGAACCAGAGCACCATCGCCAGCACCTTGAGGGAGCTCAGGGCCATGACGGAGCAGGAGAAGCAGAACCGTGAGATCCCGATGCCCGCGGTCCTTATCGTGGGCGACGTGGTTGGCTTGCGCCAGGAACTGAAGTGGTTTGAATAAAATGACGTTCAAGGAAGAAAGTGAGAGCAGGCGGAAGATGACCCGGGCCGCGGGGGTGAACAGTTTCTTCACCACCCTGAGCAGAATATTCGGCCTCATAAGGGACATGCTGATGGCGAACTATTTCGGCACCGGCTTCTGCTGTTCCGCTTTCGTCACGGCCTTCACGCTGCCGAACCTTCTGAGAAGGCTCTTCGGCGAGGGCGCCCTGGCATCCGTTTTCGTGCCCCAGTTCGCCCAGGTCATGCAGGAGAAGGGGAAGGACGAGGCCTACAAGTGCGCCTCCCTGACGCTCTCCTGGCTGGCGGTCATTCTGACCTCCATCACCATAGTGGTGGCGGCCATCTCCCTGGGCACGGTCTTTCTTTTCGATCTTTCCCCCAAGTGGCGCCTGACTGCCCTGCTCATAGCCGTCATGATGCCTTACTGCGTCTTCATCTGCCTGACCGCCCTCTGCGGCGCCATGCTCAACACCCTCGGCCATTTCAGCATGCCGGCCCTGGCGCCGGTTTTCCTTAACGTCTGCATCATTTCCACGGTCTGGGCGGGCGCCTTCTTCTGCCAGAAGGGCTCCCAGGTCCATATTTTCTACGCCGCCCTGGGCGTTCTGCTCGGCGGCCTGGCCCAGCTGGCGCTGCAGGTCCCGGAACTTTGGAAGCGGGGCTACCGTTTCCGCTTCGGCCTTTCCCTCGACCATCCCTTCGTCAGGAAGATCGTGACGGTCATGATGCCGGCGGTGCTTGGCACCGGCGTGGCGCAGATCAACATCATGGTCGACCGCTACCTGGCCAACTCCGTGAACGAACGGGGCGCCGCGGTGCTCTACAACGCCGACCGTCTGGTGGAGTTCCCCCTGGGCATCTTCGGCGTGGCGCTGGCGGTGGCGGCCCTGCCGGTCCTGAGTTTCGCCCACGCCAGGGGAGACAAGGACCACTTCAAGGACGCCCTGGGCTTCTCTTTGAGGCATTCCTCCTTCGTGATGATCCCGGCCATGTGCGGTCTGATGATTTTGGGCGAGCCCATTATCCGCCTGCTTCTGGAGCACGGCGAATTCACGGCGGAGAGCACCTCCTACACCGCCAGGGCGCTTTTCTACTACACCCTCGGGCTGCCCGGCTTCGCCATCGTGAAGATCCTGGTCCCGGCCTTCTACGCCGCCAAGGACACCAAGACGCCCGTCCTTATCGGCGTGTCCATGATGCTCTTCAACCTGGCCCTGAACCTTATCCTGATGCATTACATGGAGGAGAGGGGACTGGCGCTGGCCACGGCGGTCAGCACCTACGTCAACATAACGCTGCTGATGTTCTTCCTGAGGAGGAAATGCGGGCCCCTGGGCCTGACGAACGTCAGCCTTTCCTTCGTCAAGACCATCTTCTCCAGCCTGCTGATGTCCCTTGCCATCATAGCGGCCCTCAAGCTTCTGGGCGACTATCTGCCCCAGAAGGAGACCTTCCTGGCGAAGCTCCTGCTGGTGGTCGTCCCGATGTTCACCGGGCTCTTCGTCTACTCCCTGTCCGCTTTGATACTGCGGCAGGACGAGTGGAAGGAGCTCTTCAAGGCTTACTTTTCACACAAGAACAAAAAACAAAAAGATAAATAACAATCCAAAACAGGAGTGACCATGCGATCTCTTATCTTCACCGCGCTGGCCTTTGCCGCGACCATCTCTTTCGCTTCCTGGGAAAGCGAGAGCCCGGTCTTCAATTACGACAGACCCACCAACGAGGAACTTTTGAAGACGCCCTGCGACCTTAACCTTTATCCCGACGCCGACACGGTCATAATGTTTCTGCACGAGGGCAGCCAGTACCAGACCAACGGCTGCGCCGTGAGCGTTTCCGAAGAGTGCAGCAAAGTCCTCACGGAGCCCGGCAAGCGCGACAGCCTGGTGGCGAGCCTGAGCTACAACGCCGCCTACGGCACTTCCTATTTCGCGCGGGTGACGATAATCAAGCCCGACGGCCGGGAGATTCCGGTGGACGTCACGAAGTCCGAGACCATGATCGACACCAGCCAGATGGCCTCCAACATCTACGACCCGGCCTCCAAGATCGTGCAGCTGAACCTGACCGGCCTGGAAGTGGGGGACATCTACAGGGTGGAATCCATCGACATCATCAGCAAGGCCAGGATGAGGGACACCTGGTCCGGCGGCTTCGTCGGCGAGTTCATGTCGCCTTTGCAGAAGGAGACCGTCGAAGTCTACGCCCCCAAGGAGAAGCCCCTGGCCTACGTCACCAAGCGCTTCGAGATACCCGGCACCATAACCGAGACGAAGGAAGAAGTCGGCGACCTCATCCACTACCGCTGGGAAGTCAAGGACGTTCCCCAGATCTTCCCGGAACCCGCCATGGCGCCCTTCTACGTGGCCTGCCAGCGCTATTACTTCGGCACCATCCCCAAATGGGAGGAGATCTCCAAGTGGTACATCGACCTTTGCGAGCCCAGGATGGCCGTCACCACTCCGGAAATGGAAGAGAAAGTCAAGGAGCTCATAGA
>DBWD01000135.1:0-142 GCA_002308555.1 bacterium UBP3_UBA1247 | reverse complement strand
TCTGCCGCGACAAGGCCGCGCTGCTCTGCGCCATGCACCGCATGGCCGGGCTGGAAGCCTACCCGGTCCTCATCCTGGTCGGCCCCAAGAAAGACCAGGATTCCCCGAACCCCTGGTTCAACCACGCCATCAACGTGGTGGT
>DBWD01000057.1:18974-19130 GCA_002308555.1 bacterium UBP3_UBA1247 | reverse complement strand
GGCAGCGGCTCGTAGGCCGGGATTACGGCGTAAAGATCCGGCATGGTCATTTGGAGGGCGCAACCTTGGCTTTCGGCAGAGGCTGGCTGGGGGCGGGCGGTTCGGGCGGCTTGACCTCGTCCGCGGGAGAGACCCGGATGCCGTTGAAATAGACCT
>DBWD01000057.1:17801-18908 GCA_002308555.1 bacterium UBP3_UBA1247 | reverse complement strand
CGTTCCCCTGATCCAGATGCCCCGGTTGGGATTGGAGAATTTCAGCTCGTTGCTGTGGTATTTGTCGTCGGTGTAGGAAACGCGGATGTTGGCGACGCGGTTGACCAGCCGGTTGTCGTCCATCAGGGCGTAGCCGCTCACGATGTAGGGAACGCCCTTCTGAAGCTGGACGGACTGGGTGGCGGTTAGGACCACGTTGCTGCTCTGCTTGAACATCAGCGTGGGAACGCCGCGCTTGTCGAAAATATGCAGGTCGTTTTCATCCGGGGATTCCCAGCCCAGCGTGCCATCCATGAAGTCGCCGTTCGTCACCAGGTTGGTGACCAGCTCGCCCTCCAGCATGGTGAGCCTGGCTTTGTGGAAAGGCGAGGCGCGGCGGAAAGAAACGTCGGCCACGTCCACCGGGGAATTCTTTCCGGCCACCAGGCGGAAGGAACGCTTGTCCGCGTAGTCGAAGGCCGGGAAAAGGAACCTTACGGTCCGCCACTCGGAATTGGTGACGGAGATGAGGGCGTAAGTGTGGCTGTCCAGCCTGAAGGTCAGGCGGCCGTGGGGATTGGCGGCCCGGCATTTGAAACTGGCTTCGCAGACTTCGCCGGCGGCTATGCCGGAGAGGAAGAACTGGCACATCTCCCCTCCCGGCACCAGGGCCAGGTAGGCCATGTCGTCCGAGTCCTCGGAGGAGACAAGCTTGGCGTCGCCTTTCTGGGCGAACTGCCAGCCGGCGAGATCCCTGGAGAAGCTGCCGTTGATAAGCAGATTGGGGCGGTAATAGAAAACGTAGGCGGCGTAGATGACCGCGATGCCCAAAAGAAGAACCAGCGTTTTTTTCATTCCCTTACCTCCACAACCAGGTGAAAACAAGACGCTGCAGGTACAATAGACCCGAGTAAGCGTGGAGAAGGAAAAGCCCGGCGGTCAGGGCCGCGGGCCAGGTCAGTTTGTCGAAGCGCTCCTCCTCCGAGAAGAAATTCAGAAGAGAGGCCAAAAAGAGCGCCGAGACGGCCACCGGGATCTGCCAGGTGAAATTCAGGTGGGTGCGGTGGACGCCGTCCTGGCTCAGGGTGTAGCCGATGGCGAAGGAAACCGCCAGCGCCAGCCAGGCGA
>DBWD01000057.1:9825-17794 GCA_002308555.1 bacterium UBP3_UBA1247 | reverse complement strand
GAAGCCCGTCCTTTTTCTTTTTGGAAACGAAGAAGGCGGATATTGGGAAAGCCAGCCCGCAGGCCAGCGTCAGGGGCTTGTAGTACACCAGGTACCAGAAAGTCAGCCAGAAACCCTTGGCGACGTCGAGATTCCTGCCGAAAATACGCTCCGCCACAAGATTGAGGATGCGCGGGAAATCGATGTGCATAAGGTGGCTCTGGATGGCGAAGGGCACGGAAAATATGACGCCTTCCTTGACGCTCTTGGTGACGTATTTCATGAAAAAGATGCCGGCGAGGGCGGGCAGGGCCACCGCGCAGGCCAGCAGGAGCCTCTTCAGGCTGAAGTTCAGCGAGAAATTATTCTCCTCGTCCAGGCCGAGGAAAGTTAAGACCAAAAAGATCGTCGGGACCCAGGCCAGGATATAGCTCGGCTTGGTGAAGAAATTCAGTATCGCCAGCGCCGCCAGGATCAGGAAATTCTTGAGCGTCCTTTCCCTGAGGGTCAGGCAGCCGAAATAAAACAGCAGCAGGGCGAAGGGCATGACCGCCACGGTGGTGGGGTTGTGCCAGACGTTGAGCCTCAGGACGTCCGCCTGCCAGTAGCCGGAGGCGATCTGCGGGAAAGCGATGAGATGGCCGCCCAGGCACAGCAAAACAAGAGCCGCGCGCACTACGGGGAATTCCGCGCGCTCCGCTTTTCCCTGCCGGGAGAAATAGTCGATGGCGATGGCTCTGATGACAACGTACTTCAGGGCCAGCATCAGGGAAAGGAAGCAGACGTAGCCCACGGAGGAGCCTTTTCTGGTCAGGAAGCCCAGGAAGTACAAGCCCAGCCTGGTCAGGGTGTCGTAGTTCAGCCTGAAAAGCTTGCCCTTGTCGAAAATGACGATGGTCATGGACCGCAGGTGCCAGAACATGTCGACCTGGACGCGGTACATCTGGGTGAAGATAAAGAGCCCGAAGGCGAAAAAGAGCAGCGTTATCAGGACGTCGCTCCACTTCAGGCGCACTTTATCGTTGCTGAAAAGGTAACTTAACATTGTTTTTTCATTATATCAGTATTCGGCCCAAAAACCAACCTGAGAACGAAGGCGGAAGAAGATAAAACGCCTTCCGGTGCGAACCAAAAGCGAAAATTGCTATAATATAAAATTAATTTGCTTATATTTTCCGAACTATGAACGTCACTGAAAAAATACTTTCCGAGCACATCGTGTCCGGCGAAAAGAAAGCCGGCTCGCCGGTCTCCCTCAAGATCGACCAGACCCTGACCCAGGACGCCACGGGAACCATGGCCTACCTGGAGTTCGAGGCCCTGGGCAAGGAGAAGGTGGAGACCGAGCTTTCAGTTTCCTACATCGACCACAACACGGCGCAGATGGGTCCCAACAACATGAACGACCATCTTTACCTGCGCTCCGTGACGGGGCGCTTCGGCGTCAAATGCTCCCTGCCCGGCAACGGGATCTGCCACCAGGTCCACCTGGAACGCTTCGGCAAGCCCGGCAAGACGCTCCTGGGCTCCGACTCCCACACGCCGACAGGCGGCGGCCTGGGCATGCTGGCCATGGGCGCCGGCGGCCTGGACGTGGCCCTGGCCATGGCGGGCAAGCCCTTCACCATCAAGTGGCCGAAAGTCATCGGCGTGAAATTGATCGGCAGCCTGCCCGAGTGGGTGGCCGCCAAAGACGTGATCCTGAAACTGCTGTCCATTCTGACCACCAAGGGCAACGTGGGCTGCGTGGTGGAATACTTCGGCCCCGGCGTGGCCAGCCTTTCCGTTCCGCAAAGAGCCACAATCACCAACATGGGCGCGGAACTGGGCGTCACCACCAGCGTCTTCCCCTCGGACGACCGCACGCTGGAATTCCTGACGGCCCAGGGAAGGACGAAGGACTTCCGGGAGATTCTGGCGGACGCCGATGCCGCCTACGACAGGGTGATCGAGATCGACCTGACCAAACTTGAGCCCCTGCTGGCCCAGTCCCCCTCCCCGGACAACGTCAAGACCATTTCCGAGGTCGAGGGCACGAAGGTCCACCAGGTGATAATCGGCTCCTGCACCAACTCCTCCTACCGCGACCTCACGCTGGCCGCCAATCTGCTGCGCGGACGCCGGGTCCATCCGGACGTGAGTTTCCTCGTGGCTCCCGGAAGCAGGCAGGTATTGCAGATGATCGACCGGGACGGCTCCCTTTCCACCTTCATCACCGCCGGCGCCAGGATACTGGAGTCCGCCTGCGGCCCCTGCATCGGCCAGGGTTTCAGCCCCGCCTCGGGAACCATCTCCGTGCGGACGTTCAACAGGAACTTCCTCAACCGCACGGGCACGAAGAACGACCAATGCTATCTTGTCAGCCCTGAAACCGCCGTCGCGACGGCTCTCACGGGAAGACTCACCGACCCGAGAACGCTTGACATCGCCTGCCCGCAATGGGTCATGCCACAGCAAATCAAGGTTGACGACCGCATGATTCTTCTGCCCGCCCCCGAAGGGACGCCAGTTGAAATCATCCGCAAGGAAACCATCGGCGANNGTCAGCGTCAGGACCTTCAACCGCAACTTCTCCGGCCGCACGGGAACGCCCAATGACACAGTCTTCCTGGCCAGCCCCGAGACCGCCGTCATGGCGGCCATCTGCGGCGAGATCGTGGACCCCAGGAAACAGGACGTCATCAAGTATCCCAAAGTGGAGGAACCGGAGCGCTACGACGCGGACGACTGGCTCATAGTGCCGCCGCCCAGGCGCAAGCCCGAGATCTTCCGCGCCTCCACCATCGGCAAGCCGCCTGAGAACACCCCGCTGCCTGAAAACATCAAAGGCGAGATCCTGATCAAACTGGGCGACAAGATAACCACGGACCACATCATGCCCGCGGGCGCCTTCCTGAAATTCCGCTCCAACATCCCGAAGTACGCGGAGTACGTCTTCAACTGCTTCAGCGAGGAGGGCAAGCCCACCTTCGCCCAGCGCGCCCTGAAAGCGAAAGCCGCCGGACGCCACGGCGTCATAGTGGCCGGCCTTTCCTACGGCCAGGGCAGCTCCCGGGAACACGCGGCCATCTGCCCCATGTACCTGGGCGTTAAGATCGTTCTGGCGCTCTCCTTCGAGCGCATCCACACCGCCAACCTCATCAACTTCGGCATCCTGCCGCTGGCCATCGCCTCCCCGGAGGACAAGGAAAAACTCGAGAAGGCGGAAACGCTGGAAATAAAAGCCCTGCCAGAGCAGATCAAGAAAGGCGGCGCGATCGAGATCGTAACGGACAAAAACGAGAAGATCGCCGTCTCCCACTCCCTCACGGAAAGAGAGAAAGAGATCGTTTTGGCCGGCGGCATCATGAACCTTTTCAAACATGAAAAAAACTAAGGGAATGTTCTACCTGAAAGTGCGAAAAAACTTCAGCGCTGCCCATCGGGTGACGCTTCCGGACGGCAGCGTCGAGAACGTCCACGGCCACAACTGGAGCTTCGAGGCCAGCATCGGCGCCGAGGCCCTCGACCGCTTCGGCATGGTCGCGGACTTCCTCCAGGTGGAAAGCGTCATGGAAGAAACGGTGGTGAAAAAACTTGACCACACCTTCCTGAACGAGACCGGTTTTTTCCCCAAGGACGCCGCCACCTGCGAGCTCGTCGCCAAGTGGATCTACGACGCCCTCTCCCCCGCTTTGAAAACTCTAAGGAACGACCTGACGCTGGAACGCGTGACGCTCTGGGAATCCCCGGGCTGCTCCGTTTCCTACGCCGGGTCAAACCAAAAATAAAACTATGATCGACTACACCAAACCGAATCCCGGCATGAAGATCTCCGTCATCGGCGACGGAGCCTGGGGAACCGCCATCGCGCTGACGCTGCTTGAGAACGGCTACCGCGTGATGCTCTGGGGCGCTTTCGAGGAATACACCGCCGAAATGCGCAAGGAACACATGAACTACAAATTCCTGCCGGGCATCCCGCTGCCGGAAAACCTGGAGTTCACCAACAGCCTGGAGGAGGCCGTCAAGGACGCCCGTCTCCTGGTCATGGCCTCCCCCTCGCAGTTCATGCGCGACGTCTCCCGCCGGCTGGGCCAGGCCATGAAGGAACCCTACCCCATCGTCACCGTGGCCAAGGGCATCGAGACCGACGGCATCTTCCTCAAGCGCATGAGCGAGATCATCGAGGAGGAGACCAAGTGCAAGCACGTCTCCTGCCTCTCCGGCCCCAGCCACGCCGCCCAGGTGGCCAGGAAAATGCCCGCCGCCGTCACCGTGGCCTCCAAGATACCCCAGCTGGCCGCCTTCGTGCAGCAGATCTTCTCCAACGAGCATCTGAGAGTCTACACCAACAGCGACATCATCGGCGTGGAGCTCTGCGGAACTCTTAAGAACGTCATCGCCATCGCCGCGGGCGCGGTGGACGGCCTGGAATTCGGCACCAACACCAAGTCCGCCCTGGTCACCAGAGGGCTGGTGGAAATGATGCGCTTCGGCGTGGCCATGGGCGCCCAGGTCGAATCCTTCATCGGGTTGGCCGGCATCGGCGACCTCATGACCACCTGCAACATGGGCCGCAACTACACCTTCGGCATGAACCTCGTGAAAGGCATGAGCGTGGAGGACGCGCTCAAATCCTCCGCCGGCGTGGTGGAAGGCTACCGCAACGCGGAATGCGTCTACAAGCTCGCGAAGCGCTACAACATCAGCATGCCGCTCACCGAGGCCATCTACAGCGTTCTCTATGAAGGCAAGGACTTCCACGCCGTGGTCCCTGAACTCATGACCAGAGACCTGAAATCCGAGAGCCACACCGGCAGTCCCATTCTGCGCTGGCTCAAGCTCCAGGCCCTCCGCACCAGAATAACCCTGAAACTCAGCTAAAAATATGGCATTCGTAATCACCACATACGTTCCGGAAGGCATAGTCATGGCCGCCGACAGCAGGCTGTCCATACGCGGACAGATCACCGCCAACGGCCAGGAATCCCAGGAAATGGACATGCTCGTTTCCGACCACAACGACAACCTTTTCTTCCTCGACAACCAGGGCATCGGCATCAGCGCCTACGGCGAGCCCCTTCTGGGCAACAAGCCCGTGGCCCACGCCATAAGGCTCTTCGAGGAGGAAGCCAACAATTCCGGCGACGGGATCATGGATGTGGTCAACAATTTCATGAGCTTCATGAGCTCCCGCTACCCCACCGCCAACACCTCCTTCCACGTGGCGGGCTACGCCCTTGAGAACGGCGTTTCCGTCCCCCACGTCTACCACTGCCAGATCTCCCAGAACATCATCCAGCGCCTGAACCTGAGCGACCGCAACGGCGAAGTGACCTACGGCGCCTCCTGGGGCGGCCAGGGCGACGTCATGGCGCGCCTTCTGAACGCCAAGGCTCTCATGCCCACCGGCGCGCCTCCCAAGGACGGCAAAGTCCCCATGTCGGAACTTCCCGCCTACCCGGTCATGTGGGAGATCATGCCTCTCATAGACGCCATCGATTTCTCCGAGCTGGCCGTGGACATCACCATCCAGATGCAGCGCTTCCAGATGCGCCCGAAAGCCTGCGGCGGCGCCATCGACATGCTTCTGCTGACGCCCAAAGGCTCGGACTGGCTTTACAAGAAGCAGTTCACCGCGCATGACCGCGACTGAGGAAAAGCTTTCCGCGCTTAGGAAAGCCATATCCAAGCTAGAGACGCTCCTCTCCCCCTGCAAGCTCTGCCCCAGGCACTGCCGGGCGAAAAGATCCGAGGGTGAAAGAGGCGTCTGCGAGCTGGACGGCAGATTGAAAGTCTTCTGCTGCAACCTCCACTTCGGCGAGGAGCCTCCCCTTTCCGGCACCGGCCTGAAGGACGGCGTTGCCGCCAAAGGCTCCGGCACGGTCTTCTTCTCCGGCTGCAACCTCCGCTGCGTCTACTGCCAGAACTTCGCCTTCAGCCATTTGGGCAACGGCAAACACATGACGGAGGAGGAGCTGGCCGGGGAAATGCTGAAACTTCAGAAACGCGGCGCCAAAAACATCAACTTCGTCACCCCCACGCCCCAGATCCTGCCCGCCCTGAAAGCCCTACTCATCGCCAGGGAAAACGGGCTCACGCTTCCCCTGCTTTACAACTGCGGAGGCTACGAGGACCTGGAAGTCCTCCAAGCCCTGGAAGGCGTGGTTGACATCTACCTCCCCGACGCCAAATACCAGGACTCCGCCCTGGCCGCCAAATACTCCGCCGCCCCGGACTATCCCGAAAAAAACATAATCGCGCTGAAAGAAATGTGGCGGCAGACTAAAAGTTTCGCTTACGACGAGGACGGCTACATGACGAAAGGCATGATCGTCCGCCATCTGGTGCTCCCGGGAGCCGTGGAAAATTCCCTGGCAGTCCTGGACAAACTCAAAGAAGAGTTCGCCGACGACACAGGCAAAGCCCCCTTCGGGCTGAGCCTCATGTGCCAGTACTTCCCCACCTTCAAAGCCAAGTCCTATCCGGAGCTCAAGGACCGCCTCACCTTCGACGACTACCTGAAGACCCTGGAAAAACTCGACACCATGGACTTCGAGCTGGAGTTCGTCCAACAGCACGACGACTGCCGGGAAGACTTCTGATACCAAAAATAAGTTAAAATAGAATCATGTTCCCCGTCAATATTTTCTCCGGGCTGGCCGCCCTCTACATCATCATCCGAGCGATCTTCCCCATGCCTTGCGGCTGGGCCGTCAAGACCCCGCTCATCATCCTCGTCATGGCCGCCGCCATGAAGTTCCAGCTGATCCACCTCCTCGGCGGTCCGCAGTTCTTCGCGCCTAAAGTCCCCGGTCTGGTCACCGCCGTTTCCGGCGTCCTTTACATCTCCGTCTACATCCTCTTTTTCCTGCTTCTCATAAAAGACCTCGTCTATCTCCCCTGTTTCCTTTTCGGCCTGCGCTTCTCACAGGGATACGTCAATCTCCTTCTGACCGCCGCCGCTCTCTCCCTAGGCCTCCTGGGCCTCTACAACGCCCTCAAGGCTCCGGAGGTAAAGGAATACCCCACGAAGATAGAAGGCCTCTCTGAGGAAGCCAGGGGCCTTCGCGTCGCGGTCCTGGCCGACATCCACGCCGACAAGATCACCCGGGAAAAAGCCGTTAAAAAGATCGTCGACCTTACTCTCTCCGCCAACCCCGACCTCATCGTCATTTCCGGCGATTTTGCGGACGGCGAAGTCGAGGAAGTCGGCCAAGGGCTCACTCCCTTGAAAAACCTCAAGGCGCCCCTGGGCGTCTACGCCGTCTCCGGCAACCACGAATACTACAACGGCTGGAAAGAATGGAAGCCCTATCTTGAGAGCCTCGGCCTGAACATCCTCGAGAACCAGAACGTCAAACTAAAGGAAGGCCTCTTCCTGGCCGGCGTCCCCGACCTCAACGCCATCAGGACCGACCTACCCAAACCGGACCTCAACGCCGCCCTCTCAGGAACGGAAGGCTCAAAAGTGATCCTCCTGGCCCACCAGCCCAACATGAACCGCTTTTACAACGGACGCCATATCGACCTGCAAATCTCCGGCCACACCCACGGCGGCATGATCAAGGGCCTCGACAAAATCATCGAACGCTTCAACGGCGGCGCGGTCTCCGGCTTCTACGAGAAGGACGGCAACAAACTCTTCGTCACCAACGGCGCCTCCCTCTGGAACGGCTTCCCCACCCGCCTGGGCGTCCCCTCCGAAGTTCCCATCCTCATCCTGGAATAACTAGGAAATCACAATCAACACTCAGAGGAGCGCCGGAATCCCCCGGCGCTCTTTTTTTCACACAACCAGATCGATGACTGTCTTCTGACACACCTTGGCACGGTTTGGCATTCTTTGGCACGGTTCATGACTAGGTTCATGACTAGGTTCATGACTAGGTTCATGACTAGGTTCATGACTAGGTTCATGACTAGGTTCATGACATTGTTATATTATTACCAATTAGCATCTTAACGCAATAACGACCATATTCGTGACTAGGTTCGTGACTAGGTT
>DBWD01000057.1:0-9746 GCA_002308555.1 bacterium UBP3_UBA1247 | reverse complement strand
TCGTGACTAGGTTCGTGACTAGGTTCATTAAAACTTTTTAGAATTTCATTATGGCACTAAATCATTTAAAAAATATATATTTTTATTTCTTCCTTTTGTTCCTCTAACTTTTATGAGCGAAAGTTTAATTAAATGATTTAGCCTTCTAGCAAGTGTGCTGTCTGATTTATTCAATATATGTATCAATTCCCTTTTGCTTATGCTCCCCTTCTTTTTTATCTCTTCAAGAATCAGACGTTCTGTTTCGTCTAATTGATTGAGGATATCGTCAGGTTTATTAATTTCAACGGTTGAGGTTCCATCAAATATCTCCTTGGTCTGTGGGATCCTTCTGTCAATATCGTTTCTCAAAATAAGCCGTACTGTGCCATCCGTTTCTTTGTATTCAGGCGGAGGGAGATTGGCTTTAGCCATATCCGAATAAATCTTTTTCACTCCTTCGTTCAGTTCGCGCACCAGCTCGAATTCTGTCATGATGCGGGATATCTTTATATTCCTGGAAAACCTCGTTGACGTAATATTGTTCAGCGTAACTATTCCTGGAAAGCGGCCGGGGCTTTCAATCTCCAGCCTGTCGTCAAACATAGCAATCTTGATATACATTCCATAAAGCGAATAATCGCAATGTGCCACGGCGTTGATCATTCCCTCGCACCATGGGAACTCTGGATATTCCGGAGTCGCGGCAGTCGTCACTATAAGGCCATTTATCGCAGGGTTTTATGTGATGACTGGACTGGGGCTTGGGCTTATCCTTGCATTTGAAAGGCGAAATGGATATAATATTCCTTACCTTAAAATCATAAAAACTAAAAGAAACACTATGAAAGAAAAGATCCATCCTAACTACGAACAGACTACCATAACCTGCGCCTGCGGCCATGTTTTCAAAGTTGGCACCACGGTGAAGGATATGCACGTCGGCATTTGCTCATTCTGCCACCCCTTCTTCACCGGCAAGCAGAAATTCGTCGACACGGCAGGCCGCGTCGAGAAGTTCAACCGTCGTTACGGCAAGAAAGACTGAGAAGTCTTTTTCGCCTCTCAACGAAGCTCATGACGCGCGTCTAAAACAAGGCGGGCTGTGGGCTTCGTTTTTTTTATGTGGTAATCCCCGTTTTTCCCATGAAAGTTTTTGACATCACGGCACAGGAAGCCGAACTCAAAAAACTGGAAGACGAGCTCTCCAAGCCGGAGGTCGTTAACGACCCTCCCCTTTTCCGCAATCTGACCCGCCGCCACAAATACCTGAGCGACGTGGTAAGCACGGGAAAGCAATTGGCGAAGGCGCAGGCCGACGTCAAGGATTGCGAAAGGATCATCGGGGAAAACGCCGACCACGAGCTGACGGAACTCGCCAAGGAGGAACTTGCGGAAGCGCAGCGCAGTTCGGAAGAACTTGAAAAGGCCATGATGGTCCTGCTGCTGCCCAAGGATCCCTGCGACGAGGCCAACACCATCATGGAGATCCGGGCCGGCACCGGCGGCGAGGAAGCGGCTTTGTTCGCATCCGAGCTGTTCCGGATGTACTCCCGCTACGCGGAACGCCAGGGCTGGAAGATCGAGACCATGAACACCTCCCCCGCCGCGGCCGGCGGACTGAAGGAAATAATCTTCAGCATCCAGGGCGAGGCCGTCTATTCCCGCATGAAATACGAGGCGGGCGTGCACAGGGTGCAGCGGGTGCCGGAAACGGAGACCCAGGGCCGCATCCACACCTCGGCCGCCTCGGTGGTCGTGCTGCCCGAGCAGGAGGAAGTCACCGTCGACATCAAGCCGGAAGACCTTAGGATCGACATCTACCGTTCCACCGGCGCGGGAGGCCAGCACGTGAACACCACGGACTCCGCCATCAGGATAACCCACCTGCCCACGGGCCTGGTGGTGACCTGCCAGGACGAGCGCAGCCAGTACAAGAACAAGGCCAAGGCCATGCGCGTTTTGCAGGCCAGACTCTTGGAAAAGGAACGCCAGGAAGCCGCCAAGGAACGCTCCGACCAAAGGAAGACCATGGTGGGCAGCGGCGACCGCAGCGACAAGAACAGAACTTACAATTTCCCCCAGAACCGCGTGACGGACCACCGCATCGGCCTGACCGTCCACGCCCTGGGCGAGATCATGGACGGCGACCTCGACCGTCTCATACTGCCACTTATCGAGCATGACACCGAGGAAATGCTCAAAGCGTGTGCCACCCTATGAACAAAATTTTACCGCCGCTATTAGCCGTTTTAATGTTGGCCGCCTGCGAGAAAAACTCTTTCCAGGAACAGGCTGACGACGACGTGCAGGTCGTTCCCGTCATCCTCAGGGAAAGCGGGACGAAGACCGCCGTCAACAACAGCAAAAGCGCCGCCAAACTGGCCGGCGCCACCGTGGTCACCGTGACCGTTTTCCAGGCCAGCGCCCCCGCCCAGGGATCCGAGCAGGCCAAAGTCAGCGCCGGGAGCCAGCTCATCTCGCTTCCCGTGCACACAATTTCCGACCACTGCACCAGCAACGACCTGGCGCTGGTGGGCGGCATTCCCGTGCCGGCCAAGGAATTCTACCAGCTCTTCAGCCAGCCGAACCTGGACGCCATGCCGAACTACCTCAGGCGCACCTTCGACAAGGAAAGAAGCGCCTACATCACGCAGCTCATCAACAACAAGATCTTCGAGTACGCCGCGGCCCACGAGGACTTCAGCGGCGAAAAGGGCTACGCCGAGGCGGTGGAAGACGCCGTGCACAAAGTTAACCTGGAATACTTCTACGACCGCTACATCAACGACAAAGTCAAAGTGACGGACGAAGAGGTCAAGAGCTACTACGAGAGCCACAAGAACGACTTCGCCAAACCGGCCCAGTACAGGGCCGCGCACATCCTGGTGAAAGTCGCGCCCAACGCCTACCGGGCCGAAGTCAGCAACGCCTACGCCCGCGCCTCCGAGCTGAGAAGGCGGGCGCTGGAAGGCGAGGATTTCGGTCAGCTGGCCTCCGCCTATTCCGACTGCCCCTCGAAAGTCAAGGGCGGCGACCTGGATTTCTTCACCAAAGGCCAGACCCACCCCTCCTTCGAGAAAGCCGTGGAAAGGCTTCAGATCGGCGACATCTCGCCGGTGGTGGAGACCTCCCAGGGCTACCATGTCATCAAGCTTCTCGACAGGATACCGGAAAGAGTCCGCGCCTTCGACGAAGTCAAGGAAGAACTTAAAAATACGCTGGCTCTGCAGCGCACCGGAGAACTCTACGAGAACGTGCTGCAGTCCCTAACCAACAAATATAAGGTGATCCGCAATGAAAGCCTCATTAGAAAATTGGTCGAACAGTATTAAGATCTTTTGCGCCCTCGCCGCCCTCGCCCTTGCCTGCGCGGCGAACGCGGCCGAAGTGAACAGCATCGTTGCCAAGGTCGGCGATTCCTCCATAACCTCGGTGGAACTTGACCGCTACGTCAACCCGACCCTGAAATCCTACATGAAAATGATGCCGGACGACCCGCAGCTCCGCGAGGAATACAACCTGGAAAGAGTTGAGGCTCTGAAGGGCATCATCGACAGCAAGCTGCTGGTCAGGGAAGCCAACAAGCTGGAATTCTCCATCCCTCCCATGGAGATCGACAAGCAGCTCAGCAAGGAAAGGGAGCGCTACGCCTCCGAGGAAGAGTTCCAGGATTACCTCAAGGAAAACAAGATCACCCTGCAGGAATTCAAGGAACACCTTTCCGACTCCATCAAGGCCCAGGCGGTGCTCCAGGAAAAAGTTTTCAAGAGAGTGCGCGTCCTGCCCCACGAGATCCACAAGTTCTACGTGGACAACAAGAGCCTTCTCTACTCCAGGCAGCCCAGCGTCCATCTCTACCAGATCCTCATAAAGGAAGACCCCTCCGGCGAGAAGGGCGATCCCGCCGCCAGGATAGCGGAAGTTAAGAATCAGCTGGCCGCCGGCGCCAATTTCCAGCAGCTGGCCCTGATGTATTCCGAAGGACCCATGAGAGCCAGCGGCGGCGACTGGGGCCTCATTGAGCAGGGACACTTCGGCGAGGAGATGGCCGCCGTCGAGAGCGCCGCCTTCACCCTGGCCCCCGGGACCTACAGCGACGTCATAAGGACCCGCTTCGGCTACCACATCGTTTACGTCAGCGCCAAGAACGACGCCCACGTCCAGACCGAGCGCGAAGCCTACGACGACATCTACCGCAGGGTCGCGGAAAGCAAGAGCGCGACGGTCTACGAGCCTTACATGAACGGCCTCAGGCGCTCCTGCTCCATCGAGATCTTCGATCCGGAACTGATGGCCGCCAAGCCCGAGATCAAGCCCGGCAAAAAGATCGGCGACTTCATGACCAGGAAACTGGCGGAAGCGGAAAGCGCTCCCCAAGAAACGGCCGTGAAGACAGTCGAGACCGTTGAGACTACCGAGACCGTCGAGACCGTTGAAAACGCGGCCGGCGCGCAGACCCCGACTTTCACGGAAACCGTCGAGATCAAGACGGAAGAAGAGACCGTCTCCCAGGAAAAAGAGGAAAGCGTGGAAACGAAAGCCGAAGCCGAGGCCGAAACTCCGGAAAGCAAGAAGACCGAAGGCGAGGCTGAAGCCAAGACCGAAACGCCCTCCGCTCCGGAAACCAAGCCCGAGGAGAAAAGCGAGCCCGTCGTGAGCGAGATCAAGCCCGTGGAAACGGGAGCGAAACCGACCGACGACGATAACGTCGTCTGGACCGAGATCCAGCCCGCCTCCGAAGTGACGGAGAAGGCCCCCGAGGAAAGCAAGGAGACGGAGCAGAAGGAGGAAGACCCCTTCACCGAACTCGAGCAGAAAATGGAACAGAACATGGCCGACCCGGGACTTCCCGGCGCCGCGCCCCAGCCCTCCTCGCCTCTCTTCGAGATGAAGGAAGTCAAGTAATGCTGGTCCTCGGCATCGATCCCGGAACGAGGGTCACCGGCTACGGACTCATACGCTTTGAGAACAACGTCATGGAGTGCGCGGAATTCGGAGTCATCAAAAACTCCGCCAGCCTTCCTCTGATCGAATGCTACGCCAGGATCTTCGAGGGCATAGACGAGATACTGAAAAGCTACGACGTCGCCACGGTGGCGGTGGAAAGCCAGTTCTTCTACAAGAACGCCCGCAGCGCCCTGAAGATCGGCGAGGCCAGAAGCGCCGCCGTTCTTCCCGCGGCCCTGAGAAGGATACCCGTTCTGGAATACTCCCCCACCAGGGTGAAAAAAGCGGTGGTGGGAATAGGCGCGGCCACCAAGGACCAGGTCCAGAGCATGATCAAAAACATGCTGAAAATAAAAAATGAGCGGATGCTGCCGGACGCCTCGGACGCCCTGGCCATCGCCATGACGCATATTCACGCCCTTAAGTACCCCCAACCCCTTGACGACAAATGATCACTTTCTTAGAAGGCATCCTGGAGGAAAAAGAGCCCTCCTTCGTCGTTCTGAACGTCGGCGGCGTAGGCTATGAAGTTGCCGTGTCCCTCAACACCTACGAGGCCCTGCCTCCCCTGGGGGAAAAGATCCGCCTGCGCGTTTTCCACCATCTGAGGGAAAACGAGGAAAAACTTTTCGGCTTCTCCGACAAGGACGAAAGGGAGTGCTTCCTCAAGCTGATCGACGTTTCCGGCGTGGGCCCGACCTCCGCCCTGCTCATACTTAGCAGCCAGCCCCTAAAATCCCTCTGCAACGTGATAGCCAGCGAGGACATCAAAGCCCTCTCCAGCGTCAAGGGCATCGGCAAAAAGACCGCGGAAAGGATCATCGTGGAACTGAAAGACAAGATCGCGCCTTTGAGCGCCAAGCTGGGCGCCTCCGGAAAAGCCTTCTCCAAAAACGCCGCCGACGCCGTCATGGCCCTGGTGGCCCTGGGCTACAGGCAGTCCGAAGCCCAGGAAGCCGTCAACAGAGCCCTGCAGAAAGATCCGGACGCCTCTACCGACCAGCTGGTCAGAATAGTCATCCAAAACAAGAACTGACCATGCCGAAAGTAGTCTGCTACGGTTCTCTGGTCCGCGACATTACCTATCACGTCCCCCACTTCGTGAGACCTGGGGAAACGCTTCCCGCTGAGAATCGCGCCGTCTTTTACGGAGGCAAGGGCTTCAACCAAGCCATCGCCCTAAAAAGAGCCGGGCTTGCGGATGTCTATCAGGCCGGAAGCTACGGGCCGGACGGCCTGGATTTTCTGGAATATCTCAGGAAAGAAAAAGTTGAGACCGAACTGATCAGCCCCGTCGACATTCCCCAGGGGCACGCCATAATCCAGATCACGCCGGACGGTCAGAACGCCATTCTCCACTTCGGCGGCTCCAACCGCCGCGTGCCGGACAAACTCGTAAGCGACCTGAAGAACTTCCTTTCCGAAGGCGACTGGTTCATCGCCCAGAACGAAGTGAACCTTCTGCCGGGAATAATGAACGAACTGGCGGAAAAAGGCGTAATAATCGCTTTCAACCCCTCCCCTTGCGACGACTCCATAAAAGCCCTTCCGCTTGAAAAAACGTCCTATCTCATCGTGAACGAGATCGAGGGCGCAACCATCTCCGACGTTCCTTCCGACCGTCCGGAAGATATCTTAAAAAAGATGCGGGAAAAATTCCCCGCCACAAAAACGATCCTGACCTTGGGAGAAAACGGCGCTTACTATGACGACGGGAAAGAAGTCCTAAGGCAGGAAGCCTATTCCGTCAAAGCCATAGATTCCGTGGGCGCGGGCGACACCTTCGCCGGCTATTTCTTCGCTTCCATGATCAACGGCCTGGCGCCTAAAGACGCGCTTGACCTCGCTTCCAAAGCCGCCGCCATCTCCGTGACAAGGCCCGGCGCGGCGCCCTCCATACCCACGCTCAAAGAAGTTTTGCAATACAAATTTTAAGGAAAAGAATATGTCGAACGCTCTTCCCCATTGGCAATTGAATGATCTTTATCCCTCCCTGGATTCCCCCAAACTCAAGGCCGATCTTCAGAAGATCAAGGACAGCCTTGCCATCGTCGCCAAATACGAGTTCCCTCCCGTTCCCGCAACGCCGGAAACATTGGCCGGGGAACTGAAGAAGATGCTGAAATGGGAGGAGGAGCTCGCGGATCCCGTGGAAGCCATAAGCGTTTACTGCCACGCCCTCATCACGACGGATTCCTACAATTCCGAGGCGGTCAAGATCGAGTCTTCCCTTTCCGGCGCCATGGTGGCCCTGAGTCTTCTGAATGTCCGCTATCTCAAGTGGCTCGCCGCCATTCCCGAAAAACTCTGGAAGGAATTCTGGGCCTCCGACGCTTCAAAGGATCTCAAAGATTTCCAGTTCGCTCTCAACGAGGAAAGAGACAACGCCTCCCATCTTCTTAGCGAAAAGGAAGAGGAACTGGCCGCCCGCCTGGAACAGTGCGGCACCCATGCCTGGGCCAAGCTGCAGGGCCTCATCACCTCGAGAGCCACCGCGGAATTCACTTACAAGGGCGAAACCAAAAGACTGCCCCTGACAGCCCTCAGGGCCTACCAGACCGACAGCGACCCCGACGTCCGTCTCAACGCCCAGAAGACCGAGGAAGCCGCCTGGAAGCAGCTCGAGGACCAGGTGGCCGCCTGCCTGAACGGCGTCAAAGGAAGCGCCAACACCATGGCCAAAGCCCGCGGCTACTCCTCCGCTCTCGAACAGAGCCTCAGGATCTCCCGCTTGGACGACGAGACCTTCTCCGCCCTCTGGGACGCCATGGAACGCTCCTTCCCGCTTTTCAGGCGCTACTTCGTCAGCAAAGCGAAAAAACTCGGCCTTCCGAAACTGCGCTGGTGCGACCTGGACGCCCCCGTGGGCGACAGCTCCCGCAAATATTCCATAGAAGACTGCCAGGCTTTCCTCTACCGCCACTTCGAGAGTTTCTCCCCGGAACTGCGCGACCTGGCCAAGCGAGCCTTCGAGAACAACTGGATCGACGCGGAACCCAGGGACGGCAAAAGAGGCGGCGCCTTCTGCATGCCGGTGAGAAAACTCGAGGAATCCCGCATCCTGGCCAATTACGCCTGCAATTTCGATTCCGTCAACTGCCTGGCCCACGAGCTTGGCCACGCCTTCCACAACTACTGCATGAAAGGCCTGCCCATGAAGCAGCGCAAGTGCCCCATGACCCTGGCCGAGACCGCCTCCATCATGGACGAGATGATCGTTAGCGAATCTGCCCTGAAGGAAGCCCGAAGCAAGGAGGAGGAACTCTACATCCTGGAAAGCGCCATAGCGAGCACCAGCGGCGTCATCGTGGACATCGCCTCCCGCTTCCTTTTCGAGAAGGAAGTCATGGAGCGCCGTCTGGAATCCGAGCTGACCGCCTCCGAACTCTGCGCCATCATGGAGAAAGCCCAGAAGGCCACCTTCGGCGACGCCCTGGACGAAAAATGCCTCGGCCCCTACATGTGGACCTGGAAGCCCCACTACTACTACAGCGGATTCAACTTCTACAACTATCCCTACGCCTTCGGCCGCCTCTTCGCCATGGCCCTCTATTCCCTCTACCGGAAGGAAGGCGCGGCCTTCGTTCCCAAGTACATGGATTTCCTCCGCTCCGCCGGCCAAGCCTCCCCCAGGGAACTGGCGGCGCGTTTCGGCTATAATATTACCAGGAAAGAATTCTGGGACAACTCACTGGCCGTCGTCGAGGGCTGGGTGAAGAGATACGAAGAACTGTAACGCATGAAAGAAGGACTGCTTTTCATACTTGGACTCGCCTTCCTTGTCGCGGGCGGCGAAGTTATGGTGAGAGGCGCGATCGCACTCTCCAAAAAGCTTCGCATTTCAGCGCTGGTGATAGGGATCGTCATTGTCGGTTTCGGGACTTCCGTGCCGGAACTGCTTGCCAGTTTCTTCTCAGTCGTTGGAAAGATCAACTCCCCGGGGCTTGCCATAGGCAACGTTATCGGCAGCAACATAGCCAACATCATTCTGATCCTCGGCCTGACCGCTTTGATAAACCCGATCGTCTTCACGGGGAAAGCCAGCTACAGGGAGATCTTCTCGCTTGCGATGAGCGTCGTCCTCCTAGGCCTGAGCTTCTTTTTGGGATACATAGGACGTCCCTACGGAATGATCATGACCGTCGCGATGCTCTCCTATATCTGCTGGAGCGTCTTCAGCCCTGACGCGAAAAGCGAAGAGGTCCCCGATCTGACGGGACCGTGGAATAACTTTTTCTTCAGTTTCATCGTGACCGCCTTCGGCATAGCCGTCATGGTTGGCGGCGCCAAGCTGATGGTCACGAACGCCGTCGCGATAGCCAGGGCCTGGCACGTCAGCGAAACGGTTATCGGGCTCACGATAGTAGCGGTCGGCACTTCGCTTCCGGAATTGGCCGCCTCCCTTATATCGGCGATCCACAAAAGAAGCGACCTCGCCATCGGGAATATCATCGGCAGCAATATTTTCAACTCCCTTATGATCCCCGGGGTCACCGCGATAATAAAGCCGTTCCCGGTCGAAAGAAACATCCTTCCAGATTTCGCCGTCATGACCGCGGTCACGGTCGTTTTCATGCTGTTTATGGCGCGCGGAAAGATTGGAAGGGCGGCCGGCGCGGTCTTCTTCTTGGCTTACGTAGCCTACATGATATTTATTTGGAAATAAGCGGCTATTTGGCGGCGGGTTTCTTCATGGAAGCCTTCCAGTCCGCTTCAAGCTCCTTTGCCGTTTTTCCGGTCGCGTCCTTCCAGAACTTGCCGTCGTCGAAAGAGTGGTCGCGGAGCGCGGCGTTGAACTTTTTCATCGTCCCGGGGAA
>DBWD01000061.1:10660-10854 GCA_002308555.1 bacterium UBP3_UBA1247 | reverse complement strand
GAGCTGAACGCCCACTTCGGCGCCAAGTACAACACCGGCGGCCACTCCGCCGCTCCGACGCCCGTCTTCTCGATCGGCGTGGGCGCTGAAAAGTTCGGCGGCTTCAAGGAGAACACTAACAACGCCATCAGCATGGCGAAGCTCGTGGATCCCGAAGCCGAGTTCCCCAGAAAGCCCTATAAGAAAGCCATCCT
>DBWD01000061.1:10362-10599 GCA_002308555.1 bacterium UBP3_UBA1247 | reverse complement strand
GCCGTATCGAAAGGATCGTCTCCCACGGCCAGGCCAGCCCCCCGGGTTTCTGGTACGACCAGGAGGAAGGGGAGTGGGTGCTGCTATTGCAGGGCAGCGCCGTCATTACTTTCGAGGATGGAGAGCTTGAGCTTTTGCCCGGCGACCACATCTTCATACCTCCGCACGCAAGGCACAGGGTGAAATACACCCCGCCGGACATTGACACCGTCTGGATCTGCGTTTTCGTGAAATAAA
>DBWD01000061.1:10072-10273 GCA_002308555.1 bacterium UBP3_UBA1247 | reverse complement strand
GTGCTTCTGATAGCGCGCCATCCAGCCGAAGTTGAGCCTGGGTTCGGGAGGCTGCCACTCTGCGCGGCGCTTTTCGATCTCCTCGGGGGAAAGCTCCGCTTCCAGTTTCTGGGCGTTGATGTCGATGGAGATGATGTCGCCCGCCTTAAGGAGGCCGATCAGTCCGCCCGAGGCCGCCTCGGGAGAAACGTGGCCGATGCA
>DBWD01000061.1:9069-10001 GCA_002308555.1 bacterium UBP3_UBA1247 | reverse complement strand
TCCTGCATCCCGGGGCCGCCCTTGGGCCCCTCATAGCGGATGACCACCACGTCGCCGGGTTTCACTTTGCCGGAGAGGATGCCTTCGCAGGCCTCTTCCTGGCTCTCGAAGATGACCGCCGGGCCGCGGTGGGTCATCATCTTGGGATCCACGCCCACGGATTTCACCACGGCGCCCTCGGGAGCGAGGTTGCCCCAGAGGACGGTCAGTCCGCCTCGCTTGGCGTAGGCGTTGTCGAGCTCGCGTATGCAGGCTTTGTCCTGGCTTTCCTTGCCTTTAATGTTTTCGCCTAAGGTCTTGCCTGTGACGGTCGGGCAGTCGAGGTTGAGCGAGCCCTTGATCTTATTGATCTCGCAAAGAATGGCGGAGACGCCGCCGGCCCTTTCCACATCCTCCATGTGGTATGAGCAGGAGGGGGAAACTTTGCAGATGGTGGGCACGCGCTTGCTGACTTCGTCGATGCGCTTGAGGTCGAAGCCCAGGCCGGCTTCCTTGGCGATGGCCAGGGAGTGCAATATGGTGTTGGAGGAGCCGCCCATGGCCATGTCCAGGGTCAGGGCGTTCTCCAGGGAGGCGTCGGTGATGATGTCCTTGGGCTTGAGGCCTTCCTTAACCATTTCCACGATGCGGCGGCCGGCGGCTTTCCAGAGTTCTTTCCTTTCAGGATAGACGGCGGGGATGGAGCCGTTGCCGGGCAGGGCGATGCCCAGGGCCTCGCAGAGGCAGTTCATGGAGTTGGCGGTGAACATGCCGGAGCAGGAGCCCACGCCGGGGCAGGATTCGCACTCCACTTCCTCAAGCTGCGCGTCGTCGATGATGTTCTGGCTGCGGGCGCCCACGGCCTCGAAGATGCTGATGAGGTCGAGAGGTTTCTTGCCGTCCCGGGTGTGGCCGGCCAGCATGGGGCCGCCGGAAGCGAAGATGGTGGGGAT
>DBWD01000061.1:1823-9064 GCA_002308555.1 bacterium UBP3_UBA1247 | reverse complement strand
ATGCCCGGGACGATCTTGTCGCAGTTGGGGATGCAGACCACGCCGTCGAAGCAGTGGGCCCGGAGCATGGTCTCGACGGAGTCGGCGATGATCTCCCTGGAGGGCAGGGAGTACTTCATGCCCTGATGACCCATGGCGATGCCGTCGCAGACGCCGATGGTGTTGAACTCGAAGGGCACGCCGCCGGCTTCTTTTATGGCTTCTTTCACTATTTCGCCGACTTCCTGGAGATGGGCGTGTCCGGGGATGATGCCGACGTAAGAATTGCAGACGGCGATGAAGGGCTTCTTAAGATCCTCGCGGCTGACGCCGCAGGCGTTTAGGAGCGCGCGGTGCGGGGCGCGTTCCAGACCGACTTTGACCTTGTCGCTTTGCATAGATTGTTCCTGCTTTTTGAGGGGTTAATGTGAAGACGCTAAAAATTTTACCATAAAACCGCCGGGAGGGTTCGGGATAGAAACCGTTTCGGCCGGCGCCTGAAACCGGGGGGCAAGGGTGGGCGCGCGCTTTATTTTTCCTTGAAAAATAATCCTCACTTTTGTACAATCTTACTTATAAATTAAATTCAAAAATCATGCTTTGTTTATGCTGAGAAGACCCGCTCAAAAATATTCCGCCGCGGCTGGGAGACCCAGGGGCGTCGCGCTCCTGATGGTGCTGACCGTGCTGACCGTGCTTTCCATCCTTTCCGCCACCTTCGCCACCTTCATAGGATTGGAAAGCCAGTCCGGCGTCATCTCCGTGGGGCAGACCCAGTCCGACATGCTGGCCCAGTCCGCCCTGCAGCACGCCTACGGGCTTCTCCGCGAGGACTATTACCGCTCCTCCGCCTACGACGATTACAGCGAGCCCTGGTCCACGACTTTCAAGCCCAAGCAGGGCGACCAGGCGGTGGACATGGACGGCACCCACGGCGACAAGAGCAACCTGGCCCGCTGGATCTACGTCAGGGACGCCAACGACATGATCGTGGGGCGCTACGCCGTGCTGGTGGAGGACGAGCTGGCGAAGATCAACATCAACACCGCCAGCGCGCTTTCCCCGAAAGACCAGAACGAAGGCTTCGGGACTTTCGAGGTCATGCTCACGGGCGAGGGCGGCAAGGCGGGCCTGCCCATCTCTCCCGAGGCGGCCAAGAACATCATAAATTACCGCTACGGCCGTGACCTTAAGCCGGGCCAGGCCAACGTGGACGACAACCTGAACGCCTCCCAGTACGCCGCGGACGAGATCGACAACAACGCCAACCAGCAGGTGGACGAGCGCAACGAGGGCGTGGACGAGCCCGAGGAATACAATCCGGACCACCTGGTCTGGGACGACAAGGCCTTCCTGAACCTGCGGGAGATGATCTCCATCATCGCCCCCAACAAGCAGAACCTCAGCAAGTCCGCCGAGGACCAGATCAAGCACTACGCCACCATCACTTCCCGTTCCCAGGAGAGCTATTACGACGAGAACGCCGGCAAGGTCTTCCGTCAGCTGAACATCAACAACTCCGACATGAAGCAGCTGAGGCGCGTGCTGAGGAACGCCAACCTGGAGTACAATTTCGAGCCCTCCTCCTCCAGCCTGCGCGAGCTGGTGGTCAACATGGCGGACTACACCGACGAGAACCACGTCCTGTCCACCATTGAAAGTACGTACGGCATCGAGGCGGTCTGCTTCAACGAGATCATGGCCCACGACGGCAGCTGGATCGTGGAGACCGACCACCAGGGCTACGGCAGGAAAGACGAGAACTCCTACCACGTGATGTTCGCCAACCGCATCTACGCCGGCAAGAGCAATTATGACGAATGCGGCTTCTCGGCCAGCGCCATGAGGACCTATTTCCGCATCAGGGACATCCACCTGAACGGCAACAGGGCGGAGATCAGGCTGGACAATCCCATGTACACCAGCGGCGACTACGCCTACTTCATGAAGGCGGAAGTGGGAGGCTGGGTCAAGGACCAGTGGAAGAACGCTACCTGCATCGTCCATCACGTGACCAGCAAGAACAGCGCCGTCACGAAAGGCTTCGAGATCCTGGCCAGCTCCGCCGGCAACAGCAAGAGCGTGACCATCAGGGTCCCCGCCAACAACAACACTTTCCTGGAAGGCGTCAAGACAAACCTGGCCAACGACAGGGTGGGCATCTGGGCCTGGTGGATGATCTCCGCCGCGGCCTGGACGGACAGGAAGGAGCAGACCGGCACCTTCTACACCAGGCCCAACACCCCCAAGCAGGAAAAATACTACTACCTCATCTACAGCGCCAACCAGGCCTTCAAGAACAACTGGTGCGGTTTCAAGCGCTCGGACCTGAGGGAAATGGACATGGACGGCGTTCCTTCCAAATATTCCGTCCAGCCGGAGGACAAGGATAGGCGCGGCAACTACCTCCTCAGGTACAAGTACAAGGACGGCAAGCCCCAGAAGCCCAACAGCGCCGGCTTCATCCCGCTTTACCTGACCTCCTCCAGGAAAGCCAAGAAATCCGGCGCCAACCAGAGCGGCAAGAACGTCAACGCCAGCGACTCCCTGTATTTCTTCCGCCCGGACATCGTGGAGCTAATAAACATCAGCTCGGCCCCCATCTCCTTGAGGAACTGGTCCGTGGTGGTCAACACCGGCGTGGAATCCTTCGACCTGGCCCAGATCAAGTCGGCCGAACACTACAGCAAAGCCTACGGCGGCTACTACGACGATCCCAACCCCCTGATCGAGCCGGGCGGCTATTTCTACCTGACCAGCAACAAGCAGATCTTCGACATCGAATACTGCAACGGCACCGGCGGCTACGGCCACAACAAGGAGAACGAGATCCCGGTCTTCGAGCTGCCGGCGGACGACTGGGGCATCCTTTACGACGTCACGAAAGTTTCCGGCTACAACTACGGCCACAGCTACATCACCGTGACCGGCGCTGACTGGAAGAAAGACCAGCTCAAGGGCGAGATCATCGAGTTCGTCTCCACCCGCCACCCCAGGGGCGGCTACGACGCGCCCAACGGCATGTTCAAATACGTTTACAACAACACCTCCCACGTCATCGACATCGGCGTGGGCGACGCTGTCAACAGCGGCCTGGAGGCCGGCGACCAGATCCGCGTGCGCGGCCTGCCCAGGCAGGGCGGTTTCGTGTCTTTCACCATGAAGAACGAGTACGGCCAGATCGCCGCACGTACCACGGAATACGGCAGCCTGACCAAGGACGAGATCGGCTATTCCACGGAAAAATCCGACCCGGCCCACTACGTCTGGCGCTCCGTCAGCAAGCCCAGCTTCGGCGGCACCCTGGACAAAGCCCGCAGCCGCTCCTTCAAGAAGCACAGCCTGACCCACATCAAGAACAACCACCTGGCCAACGTGGGCGAAGTCCTGAACGTCAGGACCGCCGATTCCTGGTCCACGGTGGGCACCAAGGGCCGGGGCGGCGTCAAGACCCTGAAGGCCCTCAGCAAGTATTTCACCACTTCCGGCATCCGCCTGGACGGCGAGGAGGAGGGCGTGCACCAGAGCGGCTGGAAGCAGGCTTTCGGCGAAGTCAAGACCGCCAACGGCGACAACCTGACCTTCAACAACATGGGCTGGGCCGCCAACACCTGGACCGGCCAGACCCTGCGCGTGCTCACGGGCAATCTGAAAGGCGAGAAGATCCCCGTCAAATCCAACTCCAGCAGCGGCCTTCTGGTGGAAGGCCTGACCGCGCCCAGCCTCAAGCAGCTGAGGCTTAAGAAAGGCGACATGGTAAGCGTGGGCTCCGGCTATTCCACCGCCATGTACTACACCGACTCGGAAGGCGACGAGGGCATCTGGGAATGGGAGAACAAGGGACTTGTGAAAGGCGACTACGGCCTTTATATCTTCGGCCTGAACGACTCCATCAAGACCACGGAATTCCTTGAGGAGAACCACAACGCCACGCTGGACGTTTACGTTTACAATTATCAGAACGGCGAATACGACAGGCTGCCCCTGGCGGACGACAAGATGCGCATAACCTCGGACAACCCGTACCTCATGGGCAGCGCCACCCAGCGTCTCCAGATCGACAAGAACGACCGCGTCTACTGCGGCTTGATCCACGCCTGCCACATCTCCCACAAGAACGGCATCAAGATCAAGCTGGTGCCCCACAACCTGAGGGGCGCCGAGACCTCCGGCAAAGCCTGGTTCGACTACGCCTTCCTGGCCCCCGGCCAGACCAGCGGCAAGATCAACATCAACACAGCTTCCGCCCGGGTCCTCTGCGCGCTTAAGGGCATCACCCCGACCATCGCCAGGGCCATAGAGAAGGGCGTGGACCGCTCCGGCAACAAGATCAAGCCCTACCGCAATACGGCGGATCTTTTGGAAATAAAAGGCATGACGCCCAAGATCTTCAGCGAGATCTCCAACCTCATCACCGTCCGCAGCGACCAGTACAGGATAAAGGTCATCGCGGACTCCCTGGAGAAAGTCACGGCTTCGCCCGAGTTCAACGAGGCGGGAGGCGACAAGATCATCGCCCGCTCGCTCATGGACGTCATCGTCGACCGCGGCGACCTGGCCCAGACCGGCGAGGAAGACGGCAAGGCGCAGTTCAAAGTCATTTCCAAGGAATAAGAACCGTTCCCGTTTTCCAAAGAAGCCCCGGACCTTCCCGCAAGGTCCGGGGCTTTTTCTTTTTCCCTCGTCCAAAAAGACAGGAACCCGGGGGCGGAATAATGCTATAATAATCCTAATAACCAATTATTAAGGAATATTTATGGATTTCACCCTGAAAAAACTTCCCAACTATGACGGCGTCAAGGGCCCTCTGGTCTTCGTCATCATGGACGGAGTCGGCATTTTCAAAGGCTCCAAGGAAGGCTATCCCGGCAACGCTTACGAAGCGGCCGAACCCAAGACGCTCCACGCCCTCATCGACAACGAGAAGATCTCCACCAGGCTGCAGGCCCACGGCACCGCCGTCGGCATGCCCTCCGACGCCGACCAGGGCAACAGCGAAGTCGGCCACAACGCCATGGGCGCCGGCCGCGTCTTCGACCAGGGCGCCAGCCTCGTCGCCAAGGCCATCGCGGAAAAAAGGATCTACGCCGGCGAAGGCTGGAAGAAGATCATGGGCAACGCCCTCGACAACAAGGCTCCCATCCACTTCATCGGCCTTCTGTCCGACGGCAACGTCCACTCCAACATCGCGCACCTCATCGCCATGATAGGGGAGTGCGACGAGAAGGGCGTGGAGGAAGTCTACGTCCACACGCTGCTGGACGGCCGCGACGTTCCGCCGCTCTCCGCCCTGCGCTACGTGGGCGAGCTCGAGGACTACCTCTGGTCCCTCAGACGCCAAGCCGAAGCCAGCGGTAAGACGAGAAAATATTTCATCGCCTCCGGCGGCGGCCGCATGGTCACCACCATGGACCGCTACGAGGCCGACTGGACCATCGTGGAAAGAGGCTACAACGCCCACGTGCTGGGCGAAGGCGCCAAGTTCCCCAACGCCATGGAAGCCATCAAGGAACTGAGAGTTTCCTCCAAGCAGGACGACCAGTATCTGCCGGCTTTCGTGGTCAGCGATCCCAATGATCCGACCAAGCCCCTGACCACCATCAAGGACGGCGACTCCGTGGTCTTCTTCAATTTCCGCGGCGACCGCGCCTTGGAAATAAGTCGCGCCCTTACGGAAGAGAATTTCAAGGGCTTCCAGAGAAAGCGTTTCCCGAAGGTGGTCTACGCCGGCATGATGGAATACGACGGCGACACGCACATGCCTCCCGTCTACCTCGTCAGCCCTCCGCAGATCGACCGCACGGTCTCGGAATACCTCTCCCGCAACAAAGTCTCCCAGTTCGCCATCAGCGAGACCCAGAAATTCGGCCACGTGACCTATTTTTGGAACGGCAACAACTCCTCCAAGTTCGACGACGAGCTCGAGACCTGGCAGGAGATAGAGTCCGACAAGATCCCCTTCGACCAGGCCCCCAGGATGAAAGCCATCGAGGTTGCGACCGCCCTCGTCGCCGCCATCAAGAGCGGGAAATACAAATTCCTGCGCTGCAACCTGGCCAACGGCGACATGGTGGGCCACACGGGCTCCATGGCGGCCGCCACCGAGGCCGTGAAGGCCGTCGACGAGGCTGTGGCCATGATTCTTGCCGCCACCAAAGAAATGGGCGGAACGTTGGTGCTCACCGCCGACCACGGCAACTGCGAGCAGATGATCTCCTGCAACAAGAAGACCGGCGAACCGGAAATGGGCGCCGGCGGACAATACAAGCAGCTCACCAGCCACACGCTCAACCCCGTCCCCTTCGTCATCGCGGGACCGGACACGGAACGTTACGAACTGGCCGAGACCTCCAACAAGCCCGGCCTGGGCAACATCGCCTCCACGCTTCTCGCCCTTCTGGGCTTCGAGAAGCCCGAAGGCTATTTCGATTCGTTAATCAAGATCAAATGAAGAGGAACTTTATGAAACTCTATCTCCTGACCATTGCCGCTCTCCTGATGGGGAGCGTAGCCCTCAGCGCCGCCGAGGCGGAAAAACCCGCCGAACCCGCCGCGCCTAAAACTGAAACCAACACCACGGAACCCTCCATGAAAGATTTCTCCTATTCCTTAGGTTACACGCTCTATACAGGCAACAAGCAGTACAAACTCTGCCTTTCCCCGGAAAAAATAATGGAAGGCATCGACGACGGCTTCGCGAAAAATCCCAGCAAGATCAAGACCGAGGAACTGAAAGCCCAGCATCAGGCCTTCATGACTCATTCCGCCACGGAAGGGGACAAGGACTTTGTGGACGCGAACGGCGTCCTCAGCTATTTCACCGGCTACCAGATCGGCATGAATTTTATCGCCAACGGCGTTGATTCCCTGGACAAGGAAGAAGTCCTGAAAGGCATCAACGACGCCAAGGACGGCAAAGAGCCCCGCCTGAACGAAGATCAGCGCAAGGCCGCCATGGACGCCATGGACAATATGGTCAAGGAAAAGGCCAAAGCCAAAGCCGAGGCTGTCAAAGTCGAAAGCAAGAAATTCCTGGAAGAGAACGCCAAAAAGGAAGGCGTCAAAGTGACCGAATCCGGCCTGCAGTACCAGGTCATCAAGGAAGGCGAAGGCGCCAAGCCCAAAGCCACCGACACCGTGAAAGTCCACTACAAGGGCACCCTTGTGAACGGCAAGGAATTCGACAGCTCCTACAAGCGCGGCGAACCCATTTCCTTCCCCCTTAACGGCGTCATTAAAGGCTGGACGGAAGGCCTGCAGCT
>DBWD01000061.1:0-1767 GCA_002308555.1 bacterium UBP3_UBA1247 | reverse complement strand
GGCGCGGGCGCTGACATCCCCGGCGGCGCGGCTCTTATCTTCGACGTCGAGCTCATCGAGATCAACCCCGGCAAATAAAAACCAAACAAGCAAAAACAAAAATGACGACTCCCTTCAGCGCGAAAAAGATCGCGGAAAACGTTTACTGGGTGGGCGCCATAGACTGGCAGCTCGCCGACTTTCACGGCTATAAAACGGAACGCGGCACCACCTACAACGCTTTCCTCATCACAGGCGAAAAGATAACGCTGATCGACACCGTCAAGAGGCCCTACATGGAAGAGATGCTCTCCCGCATCTCTTCCATTGTGGACCCATCCAAGATCGACATAATCGTCTCCAACCACGCGGAACTGGATCACACCGGCTGCCTGCCGGAAGTGATAAAACTGACCAATCCGGAAAAAGTCTACGCTTCCCCCATGGGCGTCAAAGCCCTCGAGGATCTTTTCCATGGAAACGTAAAAGCTGAAGCCGTCCCCGACAAGGGCACCATCGACCTGGGCGACTTCCACCTCACTTGTTTGGAGACCAGGATGATCCACTGGCCGGACTCCATGTTCAGCTATCTCAACGAAAGACAACTGCTCTTCTCCCAGGACGCTTTCGGCATGCATCTGGCCACCGCGAAGCTTTTCGCCGACGAGAACTGCCCAGCGCTCCTGAAGCATGAGTCCGACAAATACTTCGCCAACATCGTCCTGCCTTACGCCAAGATGGTGGGCGCCACCCTCAACAAGTTCAAAGCTCTCAACCTTCCCGTCTCCATGATCGCCCCAGATCACGGCCCCATCTGGCGCACCCAGGAAGATATTCAAAAAGTCCTCTCTTGGTACGACAATTACGTCGCTCAGCCCTTCACGAAAAAGGTCGTCATCATCTACGACACCATGTGGGGCAGCACCCAGCAGCTTGCTTCCGCCTTCGCGGAAGGCGTGGAAGCCGAGGGCTGCGTTCCTCGAGTCATCTGCCTTAAGGGCACCGACCGTTCCGAAGTCATGCGCGAGCTTATGCACGCCGGCGCTTTAGCCGTAGGTTCCTGCACCATGAACAACGGCATTTTCCCCACGGTGGCCGACTGCTTCACCTACATAAAGGGCCTGAAGCCCCAGAACATCCTGGGCGCCATCTTCGGCTCCTACGGCTGGAACCTCCTGGCCTTCGAGGAACTCAAGGGCTACTTCGAGAAAGCCGGCATCCCCTTAGTCCTTCCCAACGTTCAGGCCAAGATGATCCCCGACGGCGACAAGCTCATGGAAGCCAACGAAGCCGGCAAGGCCCTCGCCAGGGCCCTCAAGGAAAAACTGAGCTGATGGAAGATATTCTCGCCAAAGTAATCCTTTACGCGATCCTTATCTTCAACATCGCCTGGCACGAGAGCGCCCACGCCCTGGCCGCCCACTGGTGCGGCGATGACACCGCCAAGAACCTTGGCCGCATCTCCTTGAGCCCGATCCCTCACATCGACATCTGGGGAACGCTCATTATTCCCCTCATCAACATTTTCGCCCCGGGCGCTTTCGCCCTGGTAGGCTGGGGCAAGCCCGTTCCCGTCAACCCCTACAACCTCAGACATCCCAGAAGGGACGACGTGCTGGTCGCCCTGGCCGGCCCCTTTTCCAACCTCATCCTGGCTGTAGTCACGCTCCTTATCGTCAGGCTCCTCCCCCTGATCCCCGAGCAGCAGGCCCAAGTCTTCTTCCAATACCTCATTTTCCCCATGGCGGCCATGAGCGTCATGCTCTGCGTCTTCAACCTTCTTCCCAT
>DBWD01000038.1:24418-24543 GCA_002308555.1 bacterium UBP3_UBA1247 | reverse complement strand
TTGGCGGCCGCCTTGTTGTCCGCGAAGTTTATGGTCTCGGCGTTGCCGCCGAAGAATTCCTTGACGGCGTTTCCGTAGCTCTCAAGCATCTTGAAACCCACGTTCAGCCAGAGCGAGTTGGCGTC
>DBWD01000038.1:24126-24344 GCA_002308555.1 bacterium UBP3_UBA1247 | reverse complement strand
AGGACTTTCTTCAGTTCCTTTTCAGTCTCCCCCCGGGCGCCCAGGGTAAGCATGCCCATGGCGGAGGAGATGCTGTAGGGAGAGAAGAAGACCGGCTTGGCTGGGTCGGCCAGGCGCTTGTAAATGTCGAAAGCGAAATCGTTGTTGCCTTTGACGAGCGCCTCCTTCTGACTTTCGCTCACGCTCGAAAGCTCATACTTGACTTCCGGCTGCGCGAG
>DBWD01000038.1:23090-23990 GCA_002308555.1 bacterium UBP3_UBA1247 | reverse complement strand
AAAATCGCAGTGCAGGAATTTTAAAAGCGGGGCGTAAAACAAAAGCTGGAATCTTTTTTTCAGCGTCAGTTTGGCGAGACGGTGGATCTGGATGTCCTCGAGCCCGAAGCGCGCCATCAAGCCGGCCAGGTCAAGGTGGTGTATGGGGGCCACGTGGGAGAAGTCGCGCCAGAAGACCGTGGGGTGCTCGGCGTTGGGCGTGGTCAGCATGACCTTGCCGCCGGGCTTGGTCAAAGAGGTCATGTCTTTCACCAGGTCGATCTTTCCCCTGGTGTCCAGGTGCTCTATGACTTCCAGGCAGACCACCAGGTCGAAATCCCTTTTGATCTCGGAAAGCTCGTAGTAGTCCTGCTCCGTTCTTCTGTCGATGTCGAAGGAGAAGTAGTCGATCCTGTCCAGGACCGGCGCGAGCTTCTCCTTCAGGAGGCGCGGGCCGGCGCCGTAGTCGAGAAGGGACAGGCGCTTCGGGCTGCTTTTGATCTCGTCAATGATCCACTGCGCGGCCGAGGCGGTGATGGGCAGCTTGTCGATGCGGCCCATTTTCTTTCTGAACTTCTGGCGCCAGTAGAAGATCTGGGACCAGTCTTCCAGATTGTAAGCCTCGACGATCGGGCTTTCTTTCATGGACAGTTTGTCAGGCACTTAGTTTTCTCCTATTTGTCGCATTCGAAGGGAACCTCCACCTCGAGGGTCGGCCTCGTGATGTCCGGCGGGAAGGGTGCGAAGCGGGCGGACCNNGACGGCCGAAAGGGCCGAGTCGTCCATGGCCTTCACGCCGCTGCTCTGGGCGATCCTGGCCGCCGTCACCCGGCCGTCCTTGGTCAGGGTGAAGCGCACCACGCAGACGGCCTTCCTCATGATCTGGGAGGCCTGGGGCGTCTGCCAGGCGGACTGGATGGC
>DBWD01000038.1:18585-23077 GCA_002308555.1 bacterium UBP3_UBA1247 | reverse complement strand
TGATGGCCGCCGCCTGGGCTCCCGTCTCGCCGCCGGAATAAAAAGTCTGGGATTCGATGCGGGAGGTGATGTTGCGGGCGGTCTGGTCCAGTTCCCGGGAGATCTTCTCCAGGCTGTTGTCGGAACTGGTGGCCGTGGTCACGCTTTCCAGCGTGTGGCCAACGGCGTCGATGGGTTTCGTGGAGACCGGCTCGGTCTTGGGCTTTTGGGTCTCCTTGGAAGAGCTTTTCCCTGTGTCCTTCTTGGCGGTCTTGGCCTGGGTGCGCCTTTTCTCCGCGCGTTCCTGCTGCTTTTTCTTTATGAAATCGGGCATCTCGGAAACGTTGGCGTCCTTTTTCTCAGGCTTCTTCTCGACTTTTTTCTCGGTGGGCTTCTCCACTTTCTTTTCCGGTTTCTTCTCGGGCGGCTTCTCCACCTTTTTCTCCGGCTTCTTTTCCGGCGGCGTCTCCACCTTCTTCTCCGGCGGTTTCTCCACGGGCTTCTCAATTTTCTTCTCCGGCGCGGGGGGAGCGGGCGGCGCCGGGGGCGCCTGGACGGCGCTCTTGGGGACCTCCGTCAGCGTGACCTTGGCCTGGATGCCCATGAGCTTCGGCTGCGGCTCGCTCAGGGAAGCGGCCACCACCAGCCCCAGGAAGACCAGGACGTGCCCCACGAAGGAGGGAAGAAAATATGTGGAAGAAAATTTGTTCGGCATCTTATTTCTCGTTGCCCGTGGTCTCCGTGGCGAAATAGGAGGTGTCCACCCCTATTTCCTTCAGGTGGTTCACAAGTTCCAAAACGTTGCCGTAGCGGAAGCGGCGGTCCACCCTGATGATCACTTCCAGCTTGTTGGTGGGAGTCTCCCTTTCCTTCATGGCCTGGATCTCCTTCTTCAGAGCGCCGAAGGGATCGAGGCGGTCCATCTCCCGGTCGTTGCAGTACAGAACGCCGTTGGTCATGCCGCTGGCCTCGTCCACGCTCTGCTGCATGCTGATGACCGCCGCGTAATCCGGCTGCTCGAAAGTCATGGGCGAGGCCTTGGGCAGTGAAACGTCCACGCCCTGCTCCATCAGGGGCACCAGAAGGATGAACATGATGAGGACGGTCATGGTGACGTCCACCAGCGAGGTCACCGTGATCCTGGCGTCCTCCCTTCCTCTGCGGTCGCGCATTATGCTCATTTGTCCCCCAACCCCACGGCCACGCCGGCGCTGTAGGCGGCGTCCATCAGCCGGATAACGTATTCATACGGGAAATCCCCGTCCGCCCTTATGATGACGGAAAGGTCGTTCTTCTTGGCCTTCATTTCGCAAAGCGTCTGGTAGAGCTTGTCGAAGGGCTTCTCCGGCCCCATCACGGCGTCGCCAAGCTTCACCACGCCGTAGCCGGTGTCCTTGGATTTGGTGAGGGATATGACCAGCGGCTCGTCCGGGATCTCCGCGGAGCTCACCGCGTCGGAAGCCGGATGCTCTATCTTCATCCCCTGCTCCAGCACGGGGGCGATGAGGATGAACATGATGAGGACCGTCATGGTCACGTCCACCAGCGAGGTGACGTTGAGATCGGCCTCTTCGTTGCCGCGACGTTTTGCCAGAAGACTCACTTTGAAGCTTCCCCTTTAGTTGTTCTCAGATTGCTTTTCCTTCTCCAGGGCGCGGTGCAGCCTGGCGGTCAGAAGTTTGGCGTACTCTTCCATCAGGACTATCTGGCAGTTGACGCGGCCGCGGAAATAGTAGAAGATGGCCGCGGCGGGAATGGCCACGATAAGGCCGGCCACGGTGGTTATGAGGGCCACCGAGATGCCGGGCGCCACGGTGCTGATCGTCGTGTTGCCGCTGCCCACCATACCGCGGAAGGAAAGGGTGAGGCCCCAGACCGTTCCGAAAAGGCCCATCATGGGGGCCAGCATGGCCGTCACGGAGAAGAAGGTCAAACCGCCTTCCATCTCGTTGATCTCCTTGGAAAGCGCCGCGTCCATGATCTGGCTGGTCTCCTCAATGTCGGAGGTCGAGGCTGGGCCTTCCGCGAAAAGGAAATCCATGCCCGCCCTGTACATCCGGTAGACCGGGGCGTCGGAAGTCTTGGGCAGGTCGCGGTACATCTGGGTGAAATCCCTGACGAACTGCGCCCTGAACTCCCTGAGCCTTTTGGCCAGGTGCTCGTTGGCCTCCTCAAGCTTGTTGAAGTAGACGTATTTCGCGACGAACAGACCCCACATGTAGATCGACATCAGGGCCAGGATAAGCATGTCGATACGTCCGAAGGTATCGAAATCTCTGTAAACGTTTACGATCTCTTGCCACATAATTCTTTACTTCTCGGGTTCGATTACTTCCAGGCCGTCCATGTAGGGGCGCAGGATCTCGGGAATGACGACGCTGCCGTCCTTCTGCTGGTAATTCTCAAGCACGGCCACCCAGGTGCGGCCCACGGCCAGGCCGGAGCCGTTCAGGGTGTGCACGTACTGCGGCTTCCCGCCGTCGGCCGGACGATATCTGATGTTCGCGCGCCTGGCCTGGAAATCCCAGCAGTTGGAGCAGGAACTGATCTCGCGGTAAGTGTTCTGACCGGGCAGCCAGACTTCCACGTCGTAGGTCTTGCAGGCCGAGAAGCCCATGTCGGAAGTGCACAAAGCCACCACGCGGTGCGCGATGCCCAGCTTCTGCAGTATCCTGGAGGCGTTCTCAGTCATGGTCTCCAAAGCTTCCATGGATCTTTCCGGCGTCGTGAAGTTCACCATCTCGACTTTGTAGAACTGGTGGACCCTGATGATGCCGCGGGTGTCCTTGCCGTAGCTGCCCGCCTCGGAGCGGAAGCAGGGCGTCAGCGCCGTGTAGCGCAGAGGCAGGTCCTTCTCCTCCAAAGTCTCGCCGCGGTGCAGATTGACCAGCGGCACTTCGGAAGTCGGGATAAGGTACATGGGCTTCTCCCACTCCACGTGGAAGAGGTCTTCCTGGAACTTGGGCAGCTGACCGCTGCCGTACAAAGTTTCGTCGCTGACGATCAGGGGAACCTCGAACTCCGTGTAGCCCTCGTGCTTGGTGTGCTCGTCCAGCATGAAGTTCTCCAGGGCGCGCTCCAGCTTGGCGCCGGCGCCCCTCAGGACCGAGAAGCGCGCGCCGGAAAGTTTCGCGGCTCTCTCAAGGTCCAGGACGCCCAGCTTCTCGCCGATCTCGAAGTGCTGCTTAGGCTCGAAATCGAAGGACGGGACCTCCCCCACTCTCCTGACTTCCACGTTGTCGTCCTCGCTGTCGCCGATGGGCGTGGCGGCGTCGGGAATGTTGGGGATGCGGTCGATCAGATAGGAGACCTTCGCCTCCGCTTCCTCCTTGGTCTTCTCGGCCACGTCAAGCTTTTCCTTTATCTCCTGGACCAGCGATCTCAGGTCGTCGGCGTCCTCGCCCTTGGCGCGCTTCATGCCGATCTCCTTGGAGAGCTGGTTGCGGCTCTGCTGCAGGCTTTCCAGCGCCTTGATCTCGTCGCGCCTCAGCTTGTCGTTGACCATGAGCTGCTCCAGGGCCTCGTCGAGATTGTTGCGATTCTGTCCGGCCGGGTAGCGCGTGAGAAGTTTCGCGCGCACCTCATCGTAATTTTCCCTGATGAATTTGATGTCAAGCATATCTACCTCGATTTTTTATTGTTCGGACGTCAACGCCTCGTCGAGCATATCGTCCAGTATTTGCGAAAAAGTCGTCCCGGCTCCCAGCGCCGCCTTGGGCAGGATGGAAGCCTCGGACATTCCGGGAATGGTGTTGGTCTCAAGGGCGTAGATCTCGTTTCTGTCGTTCACGATGAAGTCCGTCCTGGAAACGCCCTTGCAGCGAAGGGCCTTGTGGCAGGTCTCGGCCGCGGCCCTGATCTCGTCGCTCAAAGCCTTGTCGATCCTGGCGGGTGTGATCTCCTCGGAGCTGCCCTTGGTGTATTTGGCCTTGTAGTCGAAAAGCTCGCCGGTGTGGCTCACGATCTCGGTAACGGGCATGGCCGTGACCTTGCCCTTCCGCTCCGCCACCACGCAGGTGAACTCCCGGCCTTTCACGAATTCCTCGAAAAGATAAAGGCCGCCGTTCAACCAGAAGGAAAAGACGTTGTCCCTGAGCTCCTGCTCGCTGTTGAGTAGCCAAAGCCCGAAGCTGGAGCCGGAGGCCAGGGGCTTCGCGATGATGGGATACCTGAGCCCGGCGGACTTGATCTTCTCGATGGGGTCGTCCTTGCTGGAGACCGTGACGCCCTTGGGGATCCTGACCCCGAAGGCGGCGTAAAGCAGTTTCGCGATGTCCTTCTCCATGGCCACCGCAGAGGCCGTCACCCCGCTGTGGGTGAAGGGAATGCCCAGGGTGGAAAGAAAGCCCTGGAAGGCCCCGTCCTCGCCGCCGCAGCCGTGCAGCGCCAGCATGGCCGCGTCCACGGGCCAGGCCAGCACCTCGGTGAAAACGTCGGCCATGTTGCCGCTCTCAAACTTGCCGAGAGCTTCCTCCACGGGCTCCGCGTCCTCCGGCAGGAAAATCGCCTTGCG
>DBWD01000038.1:16458-18499 GCA_002308555.1 bacterium UBP3_UBA1247 | reverse complement strand
GGCGCTTCCGGACTCCAGCCGCCCATCACGACTATGATGTTTTTCTTCGTTTCCATCAGTGTCCCAATATCCCCCTTTCGTCTTCGTATTCGCTTTCGCTTTCGTCCTGACCGCCGGAAGTCGCCGCGCCCCAGCTCCCGCCCTCCGGAAGGATGGAGGCGAACTTGGGGAAGCGCGTGACGGTCCAGTCCGTGATCGCCAGGGAAACGGAGAAGCCCTGGCTGGACTGAAGGATGGCGTCGTACTTCTCCAGACCCTCGTCGTTGGCCTGGGAGGCCACCAGGGAGCGCGACCACATCAGCCCGATGCAGAGCATGACGCAGAGGAAGACTCCCACCGCGGCGCCGCAGAGCATGCCCAGGAAGCGGTCGCTGAACTTGAGGTTCAGGGCGTTCATCAGCTTGCGCTTCACGAATTCCGCCAGCGACGTCAGGACGAAATACAGGATCAGGATCATCAGGAATCCCGCCACGAATTTCGAAGTGAGCAGGTTCACCAGGAAATTACCTTTCCAGGGCGCCGTCAGAGCCTGGAATTCCTCCAGGCAGGGCGACAGGAAGAGCGCCACCAACCACAGCGAAAGGAAAAGTGAGAAGAAGGTGATCAGAGGCGACAGCACGCCCCGCATGATCCCTACGGTCATGCAGAGCAACAGTACTAAAAGCAATATGATATCCAGATACATAATATTAAATTATACTATAATTCAGACGAGAAGCAAACCGCCCGCCAACCCGCTCCCGCAGACGGTTTTCGCCGCTCCGCGCCGGGTTTCGGAAAGCCTCCGGAAGGACGTTTTCCCCGCCGGCGTTGACACCGGAAGGAAAAATTGGGAAAATCGGAAAAACCAACCAAACTCTCAAGACCATGCTACCTAGAAAAACCTGCATAGAGACTCCCCGCCTGACCCTCAGGCCCTTTTTGGAAAGCGATTACGCCCGGGCCCTCGAACTCTTCAGGGACCCCTCCGTTTACGCCACCTACATGCTACCCGACCTCAGGACCGAGGAGGAGGGCCGCAAGCTTTTCAACTATTTCCAGAAAGCCTCCAACGACCTGAACGCCTTCGTGTACGCCATAAGCTGCCGCGGAGAATTCGCGGGCTTCATCAACCACGTGACCAAGGATGAGGAGTCCATCGAGGTGGGCTACTGCGTCCATCCGGACATGCAGAACCGGGGCTTCGCCACGGAGGCTTTGAAGGCCGCGGTGGAGGAACTTTTCCGCGTCGGCTACAAGACCGTCAAGGCCGGCCATTTCAGCGAGAACATCGCCAGCGGAAAAGTGATGCTGAAAGCGGGTATGAAAAAAAACGACAGGGTGGAGAAAATCGCCTACCGCGGCCGCGAGCACGAAGTGGTCTGCTACGAGATAACCAAGGAATAGAAAGAAAAAAACGGCTTCCCGAGGGAAGCCGTTTTTTTATGTCCGCTTTTGCTAGCGTCTGCTCTTATTTCTCCTCTTTCAGGATGGCGACGTAGCCGCCGTTCCGGACCGTCTTGATGGGAAGGACGGAATCCTTGTCCAGGCCTTTTTTGGTGACAATGTCGATCCTGGTCGCGTCCGTGGCGCTGTCCTCCGTGTCCTGGAAGATCTGGGCCGTGTATTTCTTGCCTTCCTCCAGGAAGGTCAGGGGCACCGCGTGGGTCGGGGGCAGGTCGTCGCCGATCATGCCGACGAACCAGTCGGATCCGCTGCGGCGGGCGCAGATGTAGAATTTTTCCATGTCGCCCTGCAGCGGGAGCGTCTCGTCCCAGGTGGCCTTAAGCTGATCCAGGAATTCCAGGCCGGGCTGGCCTTCGTAGTTCACGGGATTGTCGCAGAGGCAGATCAAGGGCGTGGGCAGAACGAAGCACAAGGCCAGCTCGTGGGCCCTGGTGCCGATGACCTGCGTGGGAGACGTGGGCTTGAAATCCTCGGGCTGCCTGTTCAGGAAGCCGCCGGGGGTCAGGTCCGCGGGACCCTGGATATAGCGGGTAAAGGGATAGCTGGTCAGGTTCTTGGGGTTGATGTCATGGCCCCACTTGCTGGCTTCGTTGCC
>DBWD01000038.1:4316-16335 GCA_002308555.1 bacterium UBP3_UBA1247 | reverse complement strand
TCCTGGTCGTCGCGGTTCATGAAATCGATCTTCATGCCGCCTATTGAGCCGAGCTCTTCGTAATACGCGAAGGCTTCCTCCATCATTCTGTTGATGTCGGCCCAGTGCATCCAGAGGATCAGCTTCACGCCTTTTTCCTTGGCGAAGCTGGCGATCTCAGGCAGATCGACTTTGCCTTCCTGGCCCTTCATGACGTTGTTGCCGACCCGGCCCATGTGCGGGCTGTACCAGGGGTCGTCCACCGTGGAGTATTCCCAGCCGTGGCGGGAGGCGAAGTCTATTTCCTTCTTGATGGATTCCGTGCAGAGGTTCCTGTTCCAGTCGGACCACCAGTTCCAGGTGCAGCGGCCGGCCTTGATCCAAGAGGTGTCCTCCAGTTCGCAGGGAGAGGCGCAGTTCAGGATCATCTGGTTGGTGACCAGGGAAAGCTCGTTCTCGCCCACGAGGAAAAGACGCCAGGGGGACTTGCGCTCGCCCTTGGTGAGGACCAGGCCCTTGCCGTCCAGCCTGGGGGCCAGGGCGGCCGCCAGATAAGGCTTCGCCTCGTCCTTGCTTTCGCCGTAGACGGCGAAGTAGGAGGAGCCTTCTCCGTTCTTCTCGGCGTCCACGCCGCAGAAGCCGGAGAGGGTCGCGTATTTGCCGTCAAGCTTCAAGGTGATGTAGCCTTTGGCGTGGCTGCCGAAGCCGTCCTTGAAAGTCTTCTTGCCGATCTTCAGCTGGTTGCCGTCCACGCTGGCGTTCTCGCCCAGCTCTCCCCAATCCTGCTTGGAATCCATGACGAATTCCTTGGTGACGGGGATCTTCTTGCCGTCTTTGTCGGTGAGCCTGAGCTCCGCCCAGTCGGCGTGGCAGTAGCTGTTGTCGCCGTCCACGTAATGGTAGAGGGTCACGCTCTTCCTGCCTTTCACGTCCACGCTGAATTCCTTGGCCTCGTCCTTGCCCGTCAGCTTGCCCAGCTCGGCCAGCTTGGAGCCCTCGAACATCAGTCCGTTGCTGAAGTACAGCCCGGCCCAGTCCCTGAGGTCGGTCTCGGTGAGAGCCATGATGAAGCTCTCTCCCTTGACGATCAGCGGACAGCCGCTGACGGTGCCCTTGGGGATCGTGGTCAAGGTCGCCTTCAGCGACTCGTGCTCCTGGGCGGAGCCGAAGCCGTAAGGCGCGTACCAGCATTCGTAATCCTTGTTGAAAAGATAATCCGTCTTGTCGGCGGTCAGGACGTACTCTTCCTCGTCCTTGGGGGAGACGGTGTAGCGGATCGCCGCGCCCTCGTCGTACATCCTCACCACGAGGCCAACTTCCCTTTTCGGGAAATCGCCCTTCAGCTTGACAGTGTATTCGTTGCATTTGTCGCGGTATTCCTTCTGGATGCCGATCACCTGGGTCCAGGTCTCGTCGATCTCGCTCTTCTGGCAGGATTCTATCTCGCATTTTTCAGGCCAGGCCTGGTCCTGGAATTCCAGGCCCAGTTCGCCGCTGACGACGTCCTTGACGCCGAAGCCGCTCAGGGCGTAGGCGATCTTGCCATCGTCGGACAATGTCATTTTCAGGACGCCCTTGGGGGAGGTCAATTCTACGGGTTTCGCGAAAACGGCCGGGGCCGTCAGGACCGCCAGTAACGCGGGAAGGATCAGGGAACGGAGTTTCATGAGTCGCCTTGCTGTGTGGAGGTTAAGCAAATTTAATAAATTTCCAATTTCAATTATAACAAAACGCGGTTTTTTGAAAAGGGCTCAGAGTCCCCTTTCCTTTTTGATGCTGTCCCAGGCCTCGTTCAGAATGGCCATCTGCTCGTTGGCTTTCTTCACGAGCTCTTCCGAAAGTCCCTGGGAGCGCAGAATGTCCGGATGAAGCTTTTTGGCTTTCTCCCGGTAGGCCGCCTTCAGCTCCTCGTCGCTGGCGCTTCTGGTCTTCCCCAGCACCGCGTAGGGATCCTTCGAACTGCCGGTCTTCCCGCCAGCGCCCGCGGATTCGCCCGAGTTTCCCGTTCTCCACCGGTACTCCCAGTCGAAGCGGGCGGCGGCGATGCCGAGATAGCGGGTGATGTTTTTAAGGATGGCCAGCTCCTCCGGCGACAGCCGGCCGTCGGCGCAGGCCAGGTCCCAGAGTATGCCGTAAAGCGTCTCCTTCAGTTCCGTGCCAGGGGCGTGGGCGGCGAAGTCCGCGGCGTACTCGTAAATGGAATGCGGGTCGTCCTTGGCTTTCCTGAAGACCCTCACGCAGTATTCGATCTTCTCTTGGGAAAAGCCGGACCTGACGAAAAGCGACCTGACGTAGTCGATCTCGCTTTGGACGATCCGGCCGTCGGCCTTGGCCATTTTGGCCAGCATGGCGGAAAGGGCGCTCAAGAAATAAAGCTCTTCCCGGGAGGCGGAGGACTTGTGCCTTTTGTCCTTGATAGCCTCCTCGGCGAAGCCGCCTATCAGCCCGCCCACCAGCGAGCCGACCCCTCCGAACAGGCTGCCCACTAGGGCGCCCGCTATGGCTCCGAACCAGCCCATGCGGCCTTATTTTTCCCTGGCCAGGAACTGTTCGGCGAAAGCCAGGACTTCCTCCAGGCTCCCCCGCGCCTCCTGGCATTTCGGCAGGGATTCCAAAAAGGCCTTGCCGTATCTCGCGGTTATGATCCTGTCGTCCAATATGGCCACGATGCCGCTGTCCTGCTTGCTTCTGATGAGGCGCCCGAAACCCTGGCGCAGCTTGATGACCGCCTGGGGCACGGAATAACGCGGGAAGGGGCTCAGCCCCCGCTGCTCCAGCTCCTCGCACCTGGCTTCCTGGATGGGTTCGCTGGGCACAGGGAAAGGCAGCTTGGTGACGATGACGTTTCTCAAGCGCTCGCCCGAGACGTCCACCCCTGCCCAGAAACTGTCCAGCCCGAACAGCACGGCGTTGGGCGTTTTCTTGAAATTGCTCAGCAGTTCCAGACGGGAGCCCCTGCCCTGCAGGAAAGGCACCATGCCCTTCTTGCGCAAAGCAGGCTCCAGGTCGTCGAAGATCCTCTGCATGGTGGTCTGGGCGGTGAAGAGCACGAAGGCGCCGCCGTTGGTGAGCTCCAGCAGCTTGAGGATCGCGGCGTTGAGGTCGCCCCGGCCCTGGTCCTGAAGGAAGGCGTTGCCGTTGCTGGGCAGAAGCAGCGCGGCCTGCCTGGCGTAATCGAAGGAGGAGGGATAGATGTCGAAGGTCAGCTTCCGCTCGCCGGTCTCCGCTAACTCCTTTTCGTAAAGGTCCAGGCCCACCCGGCTCTTGAAAAAGTCCAGGGACTGCTGGATGGAAAGGGTGGCGGAGGTCAGGATGACGGTCTGGAATTTTTTGTAGACCTGCTCTTTAAGCTGCTCGCCCACCGTTATGGGCACGCTTTTCACGGTCAGCCACCTGACGTGCTTCCTGGTCACCCCCGCGTCGATCCAGCTCACCACGCCTGCGTCCTCGTCGTAATGCTCGCGTATCTCGGCAATGAAGGCGGAGTATTTGTCCAGCTGGCTCGTCCTGACTTTCAGGTCCGTCAGCAGCCCGGGCAGTTCGTCCCGGCCCTCCTCGACCTTGTTTTCCAGGCAGTCGAAGAAGATCTTGAACAGCGCCCCGGCGCCCGCCAGGGCGCCCTCCAGATTTTTCAGCCGGGCGCTTATCTCCTCCCAGTCCTCCCCCTCGCGCCGGGCTTTCTTCAGGCGGTAAGGCAGGACGCTCTTCCCGCTCAGCTTCGCCGCGGCCTCCATTTTCATCAGGACGTCATGGATGGCGTCGCACTCCTCCCTGATCCCGTCGTTCAGGAGCGGCATCCCTTCCCGGATGACCTTTTGGTAGGCTTCCCTCAGTGTCTGGAGTTCCTGGGAGAACCTGACTTCGTTTTTTTCTATGAAATTGTTCAGGAGGAAAAGCGCGCCGGATTCCTTGTGGCCGTTCTTCTGGTAGATCGCGTTGAGCGTCCTGATTATGTCCAGTTTCCTGACTTCGCCGCCGAAATGGTTGGTGGCGGAGTCTTCCAGATTGTGCGCCTCGTCGATGATGATCGCGTCGTAATTGGGCAGGATGCCGAGCCCGCCCTCCAGCCTGATGGCGATGTCGGAGAAAAGCAGGGCGTGGTTGGTGATGATGATGGAGGCGTCGTCGGCGTTTCTCCTGGCTTTTGTCACGAAGCATTCCTTGGAATAGGGACAGTTCTTTTTCACGCAGGATTCCGACGTGGAGCAGATCTGCTCCCAAATGTTGCTCTCCGGCCACTCCGCCGGCTCCTGCCGGTCCCCGGTCTCGGATTTCACCGCCCATTTGGCCAGGTTCTCCAGCTCACCCAGCTCCCCGGCGTCGAAAAGCCCGGGTTCCCGGAAGACCTTGTTGGCCTTCCTGAGGCAGACGAAGTTGCCGCGCCCCTTGGCCAGCACGGCCTTGGGGGCTTCCTTGAAGAGCCGCGCGGCCAGCGGGAAGTCCTTCAGGAAAAGCTGCTCCTGAAGGTTGATGGTGTGGGTGGCGATGACCACCCTGGTATTGTTCAAAAGCGTCCAGATGATGGCCGGGATCAGGTAAGCGATAGTCTTGCCCGTGCCGGTCCCGGCTTCCACCACGCTGAGGTTCTTTTCGTTGAAAGCGTTGGTGACCGTGCGGAGCATGGCGAGCTGCTCGGGGCGCGACTCGTAATGCTTGAAGATCTTGCTGAGCTTTCCGCCGGGGGCGAGTAGCTCCTCGACTTTCTCCAAGGGTATCGGGACCATTTTCTTGGCGGGCACCGCCTCCACTATGACGTTGCTGTGCCTCACGTCGTTGTCCACGATCATGCTGCCGATGCCCGCCTGGCCCAGCTGGCTGGCGATGCCCACGTCGGCGTCGGAGGGGCGGAGGTTCTCTAACACGGGCACTCCGGGCGTGGGCGGATGGTTGTGGATGGCGTATTCCCCGCCCTGGCACTGGGACATGATGGCCGCCACGCAGTGCTCGTTCCCCCTGGCCAGTATGACGACGTCAGTAATGAGGCCGTCCTCCACGATGCCCCTGGCGAAAACTTCCCGCCCGCAGGCCGCCTCTATGGACTGCCTGAGCTTTTCCGCCGCGGCAGGCGTGAAATGTGAATCATATAATTTCATGATTTACAATTATAGCATATAAAAGAGCGTCCGCCGGGCGCCCCCTCTCCCCTTCCGGGACGGCCTTTCCTTGCTATTTTAAAGACCGATTTGATAGAATATCTAACGTTTATTTTACTTAGCCTGAAAAAGAGGAAACAGGTTCCCTTAAGGCTAAGCGCAACTTAAAAAAGCAAGAAACAATATGCCAACCAAAATCTTTGTGGGCAACATGCCCTACGCCATGACCAAGGAAGATCTCAAGAATCTTTTTTCGGAAGTCGGCAACGTGATCTCCGCCTCGGTCATCATCGATCGTGAAACTAAACGCAGCCGCGGTTTCGGTTTCGTGGAAATGGAAACGGAAGAGGAAACTAAGAAAGCCCTCGAAACTCTGAACGAACGCGAAGTTTCCGGCAGGAAACTCATCGTCAACGAAGCCCACGAAAGAAAGCCCTTCCCGCCCAAGGAACCCGGCGAATAATAGAGAGCTGACTAAAAAAAAGAAGCCCCGAAGATCTTTCTTCGGGGCTTTTTTTATTCTCCGCGTCCGGGAGGAAGCGTCATTCCTTCGCCGGCTCCTCCCTTATCTCGAGGCCGAGGCGGTCGTACATGAAGGCGCCCTCCCTGGCGTACTGCCTGACCCGGGAATCGAAGTCCACGGAGGAGCCGTGGCCGGCGTCCGGATAGACCACCGGGAAGACTACTCCGCCGGTCGTGCAGGCCTGGAGCTTGGCGCCCATCTTCCTGACGTGCATGGGATCCACCCTGGCGTCATTCTCGCCGCCTGTGATGAGCATGTCGGGGTACTTCACGCCCTTCTTGATGTTCTGATAGGGGGAGTACTTCAGAAGGTACTCAAACTGCGCCTTGTCGTCGGAAGTGCCGTATTCCTCGCTCCAGATGTTGGCGATCCTGAACTTGTGGAACTTGATCATGTCCAGCAAAGGCACGCCGCACCTTACGGCCTTGTACAGGTCGGGGCGCTGCACGGCGCAGGCGCCCACCAAAAGGCCGCCGTTAGAGCCGCCGGAAATGCCCAGTTTCTCCTTGGAGGTGTAGCCTTCCCTGATGAGATATTCCGCCGCCGCGATGAAGTCATCGAAGACGTTCTGCTTGTTCTCCCGCATGCCGGCCTTGTGCCAGGTCTCGCCGTACTCACCGCCGCCCCTCAAGTTCGCGATGGCGAAGACGCCGCCCTGTTGCACCCACAGGGAGTTGGAGCCGATGAAGCCCGGCGTCAGGGAGACGTTGAAGCCGCCGTAGCCGTCCAGGATGCAGGGGCAGGAGCCGTCCCTGGCGCGGTCCTTGGGATAGACGATGGTCATGGGGATCTTGGTGCCGTCCTTGGAGGGATAGAAGACCTGGGTGACCGCGCAGTTGTCCAGGTCGTACTTCACCGGGAATTCCTTGAGGACGGTGAGCGTGTCGTCGTTGACGTTGTAAGCGTAGGTGGTGTTGGGAATAAGGTAGCTGGAGCAGTTGAGCCTGACCGGGCCCTTGTGCCAATAGCCGGAGACGCCGGCGGAGCAGAAGCTGGCGGGAAGCGTCATGTTCCTCACGAAGGTTCCGTCAAAGTTGTAGACCTTGATGACGGTCTCGATGCCCCGGAGATACTTGGCGTAGATGTGTCCGTCGATGAAGCTCAAGTCTTCCAGTTTGTCCTCGCTTTCCGGGAGGAACACTTCCCAGTTCTCGAAGCCCGGCTTCTCCATGTCCGCCACGTAGACCATGAATTTGGGGGCGTCCAGGTTCGTCCTGATGAAAAGCTTGTTTTCCACCATGGCCACGTCGAAATTGGCTTCCTTGCCGATGACCACGGGAACCAGCTCAGCGCCCTCGATGTTCTTCTTGAGCCAGATGTCGGCGCTGCCGAAATTGCCCCGGTAGTAGAGCATGTATTTCTCGTCGTCGGAGAGGTCCACGCCGTGCCATTTTTCCCTGTCGGTCTCGGAATTGAAGATCAGCTGATCTTCTTCGCTGCTCGTGCCCAGCTTGTGGAAATAGACCGCGTGCCAGTAGAACTCCTCGCCCTCGGGGACCGTTCCCTTGGAGGGCTTGCAGGCGTAGTAGAAGCCGGAGTTGTCCTTCTTCCAGCAGCTGACGCCCTGCTTCCAGCCTTTGAGCCTGTCGGGCAGCTCTATCATGTTCTCCACGTCCAGGACGTGGATGACGGGGTTCTCGTCGCCGGCGTGGGCTATGCCGTAGGCCACGTAGCGGCCGTCCCGGGACCTGGCCGCGCCGGAAAGCGAGTCGTCCTTGTCCCACTTGTTGGGATCCAGCACGACCACCTCGGGGGCGTTGGCGTTGGCCTTCGTCATGAGGATCCACTTGGTGTCGTCCGCGCCCTTCTTGCTGAAGTAAAGCCTCTCTCCGTCGTAGACCTCCGTGGGCACGGTCTGGTCGGCGTAGCGCCAGAGGCGCCTGTATTCCCTAGTCAGGTAGGCCGTGGCGGGCAGTTTGTCGGCGTATTCGTAGAAGCGCTCGTTCTGCTCTTTGGTCCATTCCTGAACGTCGGCCCTGGTGTTGTCCTCCATCCAGGCATAGTCGTCTACTATCGCCACGCCGTGGTAAACGTTGGTCTCGGGTATGACCTTGGTCGCGGGGGCGGGCGGGATATTGTCTGAATTCATCGCGGTGAAGATTGTTTCCGGCATTTTGGAAAAGCAGCCTGAGATTAAAACGGTCAGCGTTAAGGGCAGGATATTTTTGGATAGCATTGTCACTCCTTTTCTTTTTTCAAACGTTCTTCTTCTTCCTTGACAGCCTGGTAAACGTCCTTGTTCAGCTTCTCTGAGATCTCCCGGATGGAGGAGCAGACTCCCTTTACGTAGGATTCGGGATCCTCGCTGGAACATTCGCTGTCAGCCGTGTAGCGCTTCTGCATCACGACCCTGGAAGATTTGCTGCCGCGGTCAAGCCTCGTCAGGGTGAAGAGCATGACCACGTGGGCCTTGGCTTTGATGCCCAGAAGCTCCCTGCTCTCGTAGACCTCCACCAAAGTGCCCGCCAAAGCGTAATCGGGCAGGACGCCGGAGGTCCTGGTGGTCAGGCTCTTGAAGACGCCGCCGTCCTCCAGGTCCCTTTGCAGCATGGAGAAGATCAGTTCGTCGGGAGAGGAGAGCCACTCGTCATATTTGTACACGCCGCCGGACTTGTCGCCGTTCATGTAGATCAGGGTGCTGCGGTCGTAGGCGGAGTTGACCTGCAGTTTTCTGAAGGAAAGCGCGAGGTCGAAGGGTTCCGAGCAGACCTTCTCGATCTCGGGATACTCTATCTGGTAGTAATTGACGGTTATCGCTTCCCTTTTGAAGATCCCGCTCAGGCAGCCGGCCAAAAGGAACGAGGCCAAAAGCAAAAATAAAAGTTTTCTCATTTGTTTTTCTCCTTATCCTCGCCGAACAAAGTTTGTCCCGGCCTGGCTCGCAGGGCTTCCGTAAAGGCCCTGACGTTGACGGCCGCCCGCTGGACTTCGGCCATCAGGTCCTCGACTTCCTCGCTGGTCATGTTGACGAGCATGTTGACGTGCACGAGAAGTTTCTGCAGCGAATCGGCGAAAGCCTTGATGTCGTCTGGCGAAACGGCGTTGACCGCCGCCTTGACGTTTTCCGTCGTCTCGGATATGTTGCCGACGATATTCGAGACCACGGCGTCGTTAAGATTGTTTCCCAAGGTGTCCGAGACCGCCCGGAAGTTCACCACCGCCTGGTTCAGGTTCGTATAGAGCAGCGCCACGTTCCTCGTCGTGACGGAGACCTTGAGGGAGTCCGTGATCTCCTTGATGTTCTGGCTCGTCACGGTGACGTTGGATACCAGCGGGGCGAGATTGTTGTGGCCCAAAACCTTCTGGATGCCGTCAAGGATGTTCGTGATGGAGGTGGAGATGGACTTGACGTTGAGGTCTTCTATTAATTTCGTCAGCTGGTAGAAAATGTCCTCGGCGGAGACAGTGTGGTACGTTCCCACCACCGGATACTCAGGCTCGAAGGGAAAATCCCGGCTGGGCTTGGGCCTGTCCCCCACCAGCTCTATCTCGAGGTATTTTATGCCCGTGAGCAGGTTGCCGGTTATGTGGATGTACATGTTGTCAGGCTCGACGACGAAGCCGTTGCCCGGCGAGATCTCGAAGAAGATCTCCGCGAGTTCGCCGTCGGGCGCGATGCCTATGTGGGAGACTGATCCCACGGTTATCCCCCTGAAGCGGACCGGCGAGCTGACGGTCAGACCCTGAACGCTCTCGCAGAAATAGCAGGAATACCTTCTGGGCGAGCCTCCCCAGGAAATGTGGCTCCAGATCAGGAGCGCCACGATGATGAGGGAAAAGCCTAAGCAGACAAATATCCCTACTCTGGTTTTGTGTAGTTCCGATGCCATGATAGTGGATGTTTAAAGTTTATTAAAGGATTATAGCAAAAGCACCCCCTATCGGCAAGGGATTTTACTCGAAAAGCGGAATGGTCAGGTCTTCCTTGATCTTCCTGGAACCGGAATAGTTGATGCCGGCTTTCCTGGCCTGGGAATGCTGGATCTTCCTGGGCACGCGGTAAAGTTTCCCGTCCTTCCGGAAATTCGCCCCGGTCTGCATGAACCAGAAGGCCGTGCCGGTCTCCAGACACTGCCGCCTCAGGTCCAGCACCCATTCGTAGTCGCAGACCCTGGCCCCGGGTCCGGACTCCCCCGCCGCGGTCAGGTGCGTCACGTCGCGGACCAAATATTTTTTCAGCTCGATCTTTTCCAAAAGCGGCGAGCAGATTATTGATCTCGCCCCAAGCGGCATTCGGAGATAAATGGGCAGCCGGTAGTCCGCCATGGCCTGGTTCTCCACGGTGCAGGCAATGGAAACGTTGGGATAGCCCTTTTCCCCCCAGTCCGGCGGCAGACACTTCTCCATCCTGTCGATCCTTTTCGTGATGAAGAAAAAGCTCAGGTCGCTCCGGATCTTCATCATCTCCCAGCACTCGGCGCGCCAGGGATCCGCCTCCTCCAGGAAAAAGTCCGAGGTGAAGCAGGTGTCCAGATGGGAGCCGCCCGGGATCTTGTAGCTTCCGTCCCTGGCCCGGCTCACGGGCAGGTAGAAATCCCTGTTGCGCACCACCCGGGAAGCGTCCTTTTCGATGGAGGCGTCCCGGCGGTAAACGTAGCAGTGGGCGCAGCCGGCGGAAATTTTATGGCAGCCGTGCCAAGGGTTCCAGAGAATGTTTGTCATACCGCGAAGATTATAAACCAAGGAAAGCCGGAAAGGCAAGGGCGCGCGGGCGGGAAAAGGCCGTTTTGCCGCCCGGGGAGGATTATGCTATAATTCAAGTTTGGAAATATTCGAGAATTTGAAAATGATCATAGCTGACAAAACAAAATTCGCGGAAACGCTTGACGCGCTGGCGGGCTCGCTCTCCGAGCTGCCCCTGGAGGACACCATACTGGTGGGCATCCAGCGCCGCGGCGTTTACATCGCGCAAAGGCTGGCCGCCCTTCTGGAAGCCAAGACCGGCAAAAAGGTAAGCCAGGGCATCCTGGACATCACCTTCTACAGGGACGACCTTTCCCTGGTGGCCCTGAGGCCCGTGGTGCACTCCACCAGCATCCCCGACGACATCAACGGCAAGATCGTGGTCCTGGTGGACGACGTGCTCTTTTCCGGCCGCACCATAAGGGCCGCCCTGGACGCCCTGGCGGACAACGGCCGCGCCAAGGCCGTCAAGCTGGCGGTGCTGGTGGACAGGGGCTGGAGAGAGCTTCCCATCCAGGCCGACTTCGTCGGATTGAAAGCAAAAACCAAATACGAGGAAAAGGTCAACGTCAAAATGCAGGAGCTTGACGACGAAGACCTCGTTGAGGTCGTGGAAAGAAAATGACTTGGCAAAAGCCAAGTCTTTTTTTTTGAGAAAAATAATCATCAAGGAGCATATATGCAATGGACTAAAAAAGATCTCCTGGGGCTTGAGAACCTGACGGCCGAAGAGATCACGGTCATTCTGGACACGGCCCGCGCCTTCGCCCAGATCGCCACGCGCTCGATCAAGAAGGTCCCGGCGCTGCGGGGCAAGACCGTGGTGAACCTTTTCTTCGAGCCCAGCACCCGCACCAGGGTTTCCTTCGAGGTGGCGGAGAAGCGCCTGAGCGCCGACATCGTCAACGTCAACATCGCGGCCTCCAGCGTCACCAAGGGCGAGACTCTGCTGGACACCGTCAAGAACCTCTGCTCTTACCGCATCGACGCCATCGTGGTCAGGCACTCCTGCGCCGGCGTCCCCCACTACCTGGCGGAGAACATCGAGCCCAGCGTCGTGAACGCCGGCGACGGCATGCACGAGCACCCCACCCAGGCCCTCCTGGACATCTACACCCTGAGGGAAAAATTCGGGGACCTGAAGGGACTGAAGGTCGCCATCGTGGGCGACATCTCCCACAGCCGCGTGGCCCGCTCCAACATCTGGGGCCTGCAGAAACTGGGCGCCCACGTCACGGTGGTGGGCCCCTCCACCCTCATCCCCAGGGAAATAGAAAGAATGGGCGAAGGCGTGGAAGTCTCCTACGACCTGCCCGCCACGCTGAAAAAAGTGGACGCGGTAAACATGCTCCGCATACAAAGGGAACGCGAGCAGCAGGTGCAGTTCCCCTCCCTGAGGGAATACGCCCGCTACTTCGGGCTGAGCACCAAATTAATCGACCAGACTCCGGAAAGCCTCATAGTCATGCACCCGGGCCCCATCAACCGCGGCGTGGAACTTTCCGGCACCGTGGCGGACGGCCCCCGGAGCGTCATCCTGCAGCAAGTAACCAACGGACTGGCCGTCAGAATGGCCGTCCTTTTCCTGGTCACCGGCGGAACCCAGATCAAAGAGGAATAAGAAGATGAACATGCTCTTAACAAACGGTTATATAGTCGATCCCAGCCAGGGCCTAGAAGGCCAGGGCTACGTCAGGATAGAGAACGACAAGATCAAGGAATGCGCCCTGGGCGACGCGCC
>DBWD01000038.1:4180-4306 GCA_002308555.1 bacterium UBP3_UBA1247 | reverse complement strand
AAGCCCAACGAAGGCGAAACAGTCAAAGACGTGAAGGGCGCCTTCGTCACCCCGGGCTTCGTCGACCTGCACGTGCACCTGAGGGAACCCGGACAGGAAAGCAAAGAGACCATCGAGAGCGGCAGC
>DBWD01000038.1:0-4171 GCA_002308555.1 bacterium UBP3_UBA1247 | reverse complement strand
ACCATCCCGCCCATCGACCACGTCTCGCTGGTCAAGTTCATCCTCCTGGAAGCCCAGAGAGTGGGAAAAGCCAACGTCCTCCCCACCGGCACCATCTCCAAGGGCCGGGCCGGCGAGGAACTCTCCGAGATCGGCGAAATGTACAANNNGCCATCACCGACGACGGCAGCCCGGTCATGAACTCCTTCCTTATGTCCCGCGCCTCGGAATACGCCAAAATGTTCGACCTCCTGGTCATGGACCACTGCGAGGACATCAACTTCAAAGGCTCCATGAACGAGGGCTTCTACTCCACCAAGCTGGGGCTTAGGGGCACGCCCTCCATCTCCGAAGAGATAATGGCGATGCGCGACATCTTGGTGGCGGGCTACACCGGCGGCAGGATCCACCTCCAGCATGTCTCCACGGGCCTGGGCATCTACTTCGTCAGGGACGCCAAAGCCAGAGGCGTGAAGGTTACCTGCGAAGTGACCCCGCACCACATGGCCCTGACCGACGCCGATCTGGAAGGCTACGACACTAACTTCAAGATGAGTCCCCCGCTGCGCACCGAGGAAGACCGCCAGAAGCTCATAGAGGGCCTCATCGACGGCACGGTGGACTGCATAGCCACGGACCACGCCCCCCACACGCAGACCAACAAGGACGTGGAATTCGACCTGGCCCCCAACGGCATCGTGGGCATGGAAACGGCCCTCCCCGTCTCCTACACCACATTGGTCAAGGAAAACAGCATGCCGGTCTACCGCCTGGTGGAGCTGATGTCCTGCAACCCCGCCAGGATCATCCGCCAGACCAGCAAAGGCAGCCTGAAGCCCGGCTGCGACGCGGACGTCACCGTCTGGTCCGCCGATCAGGAGTATCAGATAGACGTGGCCAAATTCAAATCGAAAGGCCGCAACTGCCCCTTCCAGGGAAAGAAGGTCTACGGCAAGGTGGAGATGACCATCGTGGGCGGCGACGTCAAATTCGAAGCCTGACCTCCCCTTCCCCAATCCGAAACAAAAAGCGCGTCCGCAAGGGCGCGCTTTTCGTTAATGACAATCTTTGACTTTATTCTGATTGTTTTGGCATTCTTTGGCACGATTTGGAGCTAATAAACTGCACGATCGTCCGCGATGTATGTTTATTTTAATACAAGAGGTTTATTTTTTTGCAATTCATAAATCATTGGAGCAAAAATTTGTTTGTCAAGAAGTTGAGAGATCACTGTCGTTTTTAATCCTCCATCTTTGCTTGATCCACCGCAATGGTATATTTTATATGTTTCTTCGCCGAAATCCAATATTACAAATCTATCGTGAAATTTATTGTTTGTAATTTTCAAATCTATATTTATTGAAGGATACTCTATTTTAAAATCCTGATATTCTGCTTTGGTTATTTTTTTACCCAAATTGTCGGAGAAAATTGTAATTTTAACTCCTTTTGAAATTTCTTTCAATAAGATCAAACTCTTAATTCCAATGTAATTGTCAATAATATATATCGTTTTTTTGGCCTGGGAGTATATATTTGCATAAGCCACATCTGATTCAACCGTCTCGCCGTCCATAAATAGTAGTTCTCTGCCAATATGATTATCCATAAAATTGTTCATAAAATTTGTTAAATCCTCTTTCGTAGCCATACTTTTCTTTATTTCTGCGATATCAAGCACATTTTGTATAGTAAGTTGAGTAAGCTCTTTTTGATCGATCGATACCCGGCTTTCTATCAAATAGTCTTTCATTTGCTTAAACAACCTTATCAGAGACCGACTTTGACTAATGGCAAGATCTCCTTTTAACACTGTCATCAGCATATAGATGCCTTGCTCTGTAAAAGCATTTGGAAGATATCTAGAGCCTCCGGATTGCCCCAAAAAAAGATTTCTTCGTGAAGTGCATTTTTTGCACCTCACCAAATCTTCAACTTCCGCGCGAGTCAGTCGAAACATAAATTCTGATCCTTCAAATCTTTCGTAATTGTTTTTGATTTGTCTGTTAAAATACTTCGTTTCATAACCGTATATTTCCGCCAGATCAAAATCAAGCATTACTTTTTGATTACGGAATATATACATTCGTTCTTTCAAAATTTTTTGCGTAACATTTATTATTTTCATATCCACTAATAATTTATTTTTAAATGACGCGTTCCCTTTGAAACAGCCCGCATATTTGGGCTTGCGAAAGCCAAGCAGTCTCTTTTTCCAGATGGACATCAAGCTTTATCGTTTCGTCGGGCCGGTAGATGGTTATCTCGTTTTCCATATCGTTTTGGGCTATGGTGAATTTTAAAGTTTATCTTCATGATACGGGACCAAACGTAAAAAAGCAAGCTTTTGAAACTTTTCTATTCTTTTTTATGGTAAATGTAAAACAAGCCGGACATAACAATGTCCGGCTTTATACAAGCGCGATCCGACTTCAGCCACGGCGCGTCACGAACTGGGAAAACGTAATATTATCGATTTACGGGAATGGCTACGGCCGGGGCCGCGGTTCCGGAACCGCGGCGCTTCAAAAAGACCGCCACGTAGCGGTACATGTCAACGTACTTCTGGACGTATCTTGTTTCCGTGGACTCTATGACCGTCTTGGTCTTTTTGCCGTTGGAATGATAGGTGGTGATCTTCTCCTCCCTGGGCACGTCTTCCTCGTAGCTCTGGTCCTCGGTATGGGAATAGCCCACCCAGTAAACGGCCGCGTCCGCGCAGACGTTGGTGGCCTGTTCCAGAACGTAGCTTTGGCTCATGGAGATATACTGGTCGTTGTCGAAGAATTCCGAGCGCCCTATGATCTGGTACCCGCTGTTGAGATACTGGTTGACGGTGTATTCGGCGCTTTCAGGCGGGCAGCCGACTATTGCCGGGGCGAAATTTCTCTCCGCCGGGGAAACGTAAGCGTAAGCCGCGTAGTGGTCGGCGTAGGGATTGGCGCAGCCGGTCAGCAAAAACTGACAGACGGCGACGACTGTCAGCGCGAGTAAAGAGGAAATGTGCTTCATGGGAACCTGCCCGGGTTAAGTTAACGTCTTTACTCAATTATAGCAAAAAGCCAAAAAGGCGATAAAAAAAGCGCGCCCGTGAGGCGCGCTTTTCTAATTCGGACTGCGTTCCCGCGGATCTTATCGCGAAAGGAGCGCCGACATGGCGGAGCAATATTTGGGAAAGGAGTCCTTCCTGGCCCGAACGCCGGCATTGCTGTGCATATTCCCTTTCACAGGCAGGCAAAGGCTGAAGCAAGGGACTTCAAGGTCGTCAAACTTCCAGGACTCGTCCTCCTCCGCCTCCTCGTGGATGACCAGTTCGGAGGGCACGTAGGCCGGAATATCACGGGGATCCTCCGGAACGAAGCGCCACTTGTACCCCAGTTCCTTAGCCTTTCCGATGATCTGTTTCCCCTGGTCTTCCCGCCAGAAGTTGTTCTCCACCGTAAAGTCGGCTCCTTCATCCCAGCCCATGTCCGTCACGTCGAGGACCACCGCCAGATCGATGGTCAAATTACTGGAACGCAGAAATTCCACGGTCTTGATCGCGCCGCGGGAATGTCTTTCCTCGTCGCCCGTGAAAGCGATGAGGACATTGTCGGGAAGCGAACCTTCCAGCATCACAGAGAGAACGGCGGCGTTGGTCGCGGCGTTGTCAAAGGTGCCCTTGAGAAAGCCGTCGCCCAGGTCCTCGCAGAAACACTCATTGATGCCTTCTTCGCAGTCAACATGGGAAGAGACAAGGATGACTGGCCCCTGGATCTCTTCAAGGGGACGTTTCGCGAAAAGGCGGAAAAGCCCCTGCTGTTCAACCATACGGTAGACGCTGCCGGTCATGATCTCATTGATCTCGTTCAGGCGGTCTTCCACAATGAAGTGCTTCCCGTCGTCCCGGCACAAAAGCATGATGCGCTCGAGAATGGAATAGACGTTTTCGTACTTTTGTTCATTCATATCGTCCCTTGAAAAATAAAGTGTTAAAAGGAAGAAGAAAAAAGCGCGCCTCGGCTGAGGCGCGCTTTTTTTGACTGCCGCTTAAGGCTTACTTTCTGCGGAGAGCAGCCAGAGCCAGGGCGATGATCGCCAGACCCAGGGCCGGTTCGGGCAGGAAGGACCAGCCGACTTTGCGTTCGCCGTACTGGGTGTCCGGATCGGTGCAGAACCAGGTGCCGGAGATGAAGTTCGGGACTTCGTTGGT